>DEQD01000029.1 GCA_002359095.1 Caryophanales bacterium UBA3375 | reverse complement strand
ATTGAATATGCTAAAACAAATATAAATATTGGAGAATTTGATGTACAACAATTACAATTAGATCCTAATTATATTAATCTAATCAATGCATCTATTGGTGTTGCAGACCAACTTCATATTAATGCTAATGCTATTGAGTTAGAAAAAACATCAGGTAATTTTGCTAACTATAAAGAGTTTAAAAAAAGACAAATAGAATCTGATAGAAGATTTTATGAAATGTGCTCGGCTGCTATTATGTTAGGGGTAACTGTTTGTTCTTTTGGAACATTAGGACCATTTTTATGGGGTTTAACAATAGCTTCAGATGCTATTTGTTTAGCATATAGTTGGTCTGAGTGGGAAGAAGCTGAAGGTGAAGAACAAAATGTTGCTAGAAAAGCAGACACAGAATCTGCAGCCTTTAACCCACTTAGAGATGGTTTATTTGGTGGTAATAAAGAAGCATATAATAATGTAAAAAAAGTAAATGAAGGAGCAAACACTGTCTTACATTTTATTGGTGGTGTAAAAGGTTTAACGCATGTATCTACTATGGGAAGTGCTGTTTCTCCATCAAAAGTATATGGTATTTCACTTAAGGAATTAAGTAAGAAAAAAGCAAAAGAATTTGCAACAGACGTGGCTGTAAAAACCACAACAACATTTGTTGATAGTGTGATGGAACAAAATGGATGTTCAGAACGAGCACGTGTTGCTGTAACTGAAGGAGCTATACCAATAACTAAAGATTCAACATCTTTAGTGAAAGGAATTAAAAACATAATAAAACCTAAAGAAGTTAAAGGTATTGATACTTTTAGTTCCAATATGTATGTTAGTGTTAATAAAAATAATAGTAAGGTTTCCATAAATGCTGGAGTATTCATCCCAAAAAATAGTATGTTGGGTGGTAATGAGCCAACAACTTCTAGTGGAGTGCATTTTGATGTTAATATGCCACAAATAAGTGGAGATGAAATTATTATTCCTGATAAAATATTTGACCCTTCCAAAGTTTCCAAATTTCATAAGAAAGGTTTTAATATAAAATAATAGTAAAAATGGTATTTTTAATGGTATTTTTATTTTTAATAATTTCATTTGGAATAGGTTATTATGGATTGTCAAATTATTATGGAATTCTGGCTTACAATACTTGGTATCCAACATTCTATAGAGCTTATGAAGCAGGATATTTAAATAAATTTGTATCAGTCAATAAATTTATATATGGATGGGTGTGGGTATTTAATGGTACAATTGTAAAGAAGATAATTAATAATATTTTTAGTGAACAAGGAAAAGATGAAGAAGTTTTAAAATTATTGTTTTATTACGAAAGAGGGTTAAGGGCTAAAAAATATGGAATTATGTTGTTTTTTTTAACAATAATTCTAATGTTATCCGTTCGTTTTGATGCATTTGATAGTTATTTCATTAAAGTACTTGCAAGTTGGATTGTGTTTGCTCCATTAATTATTATGGTAGTTTGGACGTGTTTGGTATATAGAAAATTTTATAATAGTCAAAATAAACTTCTAGATTATATTAATATTAAGTGTGATGAAAAACTAAAAGCAAGAGATATATTAGCATCTCATCAAATTAATTAAGAAAGGATAAAATGAAAGTTATTAATAAAATTAAGTATGTATTTTACTCTATGTTAGTGATATTAGCAATGTATATGATAGGTTTTTCATATGGTACTAATATAGCTGATGAGGTAAAAAATGAAAATGTTAAGATTGCAATTGTTAATAAAGATAATGGAATTGAAGATAAAAATGGAAATATAAAATATTATTCACATGATTTTTTAAATAATCAGGACATTATTAAGGATAGTTCTTATCAAACAACTACTCTTGATTTAGCCAAAACAGGATTTGAAAATTCTGAATATAGTGGTTATATAATAATTCCGCAAGATTTTAGTAAGAATGTAGCAAGTTTAAATACAACAAGAACTAAATCTACGATTATTTATAATGTTAATAATACTAATAGTCAAATATTACAAACAACATTATTAAAAATTAATAAGATTATTAATTTATTAGATCAAAATATAAGTAGTTATTATGTTGAAGATATTTTAAATCAAGTAAATAATATTAAATCATCTTCAACTACAATGAAAACGGATCTAACAAATAATGAAATGATTATTAATGGAATAAGTGCAACTAATTGGTTAAAACCACTTAGCTTAGAACAAGCAAAAGTTATTAGTGTTAATGATAAGGATTTACGTGCATATATTGAATCATTAAATTTAATTCCTAATAATATAACTGACCAACTTAACAATAATGCATATGGTAATAATGATCATAACTTAACACTTAATTTAAATTATACTAATGTAAAAGATACAATTTCACAATTTGAAAATAGTAAATATTATTCAATTAGTAGTGATAAATTGAGTTTATTTAATAATTATTATTTATTTGATAAAACTGGTAAAAAATTAGAGATCTTAGTTGAAAAAGATAATGCTACATTATGGATTAAATGTCAAAATAAAGATGATTTTATTGTTAGTGATGGTAATAATACTTATAATGTAAATTTAAACACTCAAGATAGTAATTTTTATTTTGCTTTTGATAACGTATTAACTAATGCATATAATTTAATCAATGAAAATATTAGTCATGATTATAGTATTAATGGTTATACATTTAGTGTTTTTGGAAATAATTATCAATTATCATATGAAAATAATTGTTTAACAATAACAAATGCTATAAGGGTAGTTATTAATAATAAAACAATAATTCCAGATAATAATACAATTAGTATTGAATTTAGTGGAATGAGAACTAATAATAATCTTGATCAAGAATTATTAAATTATAATAATTTATCAGCAGATGTTTTAAATGAATTAAATAATATTTTAAATACAACTCCAGATATACCATTATCTGAAGCTATTATGCAATTAGAATCAAATGAAGCCATTGTTAATCAAGTTAAAAATGTAACTAATTTAGATGGTATCAAAACTTATATGAATACAATATCTAGAGAGTATTTGATTAATAAATTTAGCCAAATTAATAGTGGTATTAATGTTAATAATTATTATACAAATGAAAGAGGAAATAAACAAATTAATATTATTATAGGTCTAGAACAAACAGGATATATTATAAATGATATTGCTTATACTGGTAATAAGATATTACCAGTGGCTAGTGATATAGCAAATATTGATGAAATTAAAAATCAAACTAACCAATTACAAGCTAATTTCGAAAACTTTGTTATTAATGTAATTAATGTTGATTACACACCTGTTAAAGATGGAATTAATAATATCAATAATAGTTTAGATTCATTAATTACTGATTTAAATAATCAAATTGATATTAATAGTGAAATCAATAGTAATAATATGCAAATGATTTCTAAATATGAAAATGACTTAAATCAAAACATTAATAATGATATTAGTCAATCTAAAAATCAGATGATCACAAATAATAACACTAGTATTACTGTAATTAATTCTTTAGAATCAGGGTTAGATAACTATATTAATGATGGAATAGTAGAGAAAAGTACAGTCAGTTTTATTACTAATGGAATAGAACAACAAATAGATGGAGTAAAAACTGATACAACTCCTGTTGATAAAAAAGAAGATAATAGAGGTTTAATTCTATTAATTATCGGATTAGCAACAGGTATTGGTGTAGTTGGTTATATTATTTACAAACAAAACAAAAAATAAAAGGAGAGTTATGAAAAATTTAGAATTTATAATTTCATTGGAAGGAGGTGATTAGAATGATAAAAATTGATAAAGATCAATTATTACAAGATAAAGCTGACTTAGACCAAGCAAAAACTGAATTCGATGATATTGTAGCCAAAATGGAAGCAATCGTTAATCGTTTACCAGAAAGCTGGGAAGGTCAATCAGCAACAGCATACGTTGATCAATTTGTTGAAATTAAAAATAATGTCTTAACAAATGTTTCAGAAGTTATTAATGGAATTTCAGGACAAATTAAACAAGTTTGTGAAAATGCTGATGAATTTGATGGTACAATGGCAGACCAAATCAAATAATTAAATATAAAAAATGTTCTACATAGCACTGCGTAAAAAAATGTCTTACTAAAAAAAGAGTAAGACATTTTTTGTTAAAATATTTAAAAAGGAGCAGTGCTTATGGCTAAAAAAGGACAAAAATATAAAAAATATGGTAGTATTCAAATTTATGTGT
>DEQD01000030.1 GCA_002359095.1 Caryophanales bacterium UBA3375 | reverse complement strand
AGACATTTTTTTACGCAGTGCTTTTTCCTTCTTTTTTTATACTTATTTGATACTAGCTGATAAAAACCATACTTTTTTACTAAATTCATTAATAATATCATCCATTAAGTTTAATGTAGAAGGTTTTAAATCTTCTTGACTAATACTAATTACTTGATTTAAAATATTATCATAATCTTTAACTAAATCAGTATATACCTCTTTAGAAGTAATATCTTTACTACTAGATTCATTAATACTAGCTATTTCTAACATTTCTTTTAAACTAGCAAGTGGGTATCCACCTTCTTGTTTAATAGCTTCTGCCACTCCATCAATTAAATCAAATACTTTATCATATTCTTCTTCTAAGAATACATGAGTTTGATAAAAATCAATCCCAACTACATTATAGTGATATGTATGTAATTTAGTATTTAATACATTTAAATCGGCTAATAATTTATTTAAACTATTCATATTTACTCCTTACATATTTATTATAACTCTTTTATTAACTTCATTATTAATAAATTTTATTAGTTGTTAAACCTTGGTTATTGATTTGTGTTTGAGCATATAAATTATTATATGTAATATATTCTTTGAGTTTTCTAATTGTATATAAATGCATAAACACTGCAGGAAGACAAATCGGTAACGAAATAAAAATAATCCAGCAAAAACCACTCATCATCGTTCCAATCCAAGAATCACCAATAGCAAATCCGACCAGTGATATAAATCCAGATACTAGCATAAATGACCCGATGATAAGTAAATCTTTTTTAAAACTATTAATATAAAATTGATAATAATCATTATATGTATTAAATAAATATTTTTGCGCCTTTGATAACCTAATTACATAATAAATTAACCAAAATACACAACCCAATAAGAAAAAGAACATAATAGCAACCATTAATGCTTCAAACAAAATTGTAAGTCCTGCCCCAAATCCTTCTCCATAATCAGTTACATTTATTCTTATCAGATTAAAAATAAAGACAATAGCACAAAAAGCAGTCATTGCTATTGATAAATGTAAGTAGGGTTTATAACCATTAAATCTTTGTAACATAAATTCTCCTAAATTTTAATTCTATTTTTAATTTCACGATCCATTTCACGTTTAACATCTCGTTCTTTAATTGCTTGACGTTTATCATGAACCTTTTTACCTTTACATAAAGCTAATTCTACTTTAACTAGACTTCCTTTAAAATATAGGCTAAGCGGAACTAAAGTATATCGATTTGTTTCAATCTCATGTTTTAATTTTAAAATCTCTCTTTTATGTAATAATAATTTTCTTGGACTTCTTTCATCCCTAATACTAACAATATGACTATGTTTATAATTAGTTATATGTAGATTTGATAAAATCACTTCATTATTGAAGTTGATTTTAGCAAAACTATCTTTTAAATTTACATGTCCTAAACGAATTGATTTAATCTCATTTCCGGTTAAAACAATTCCTGCTTCCATCGTTTTGATTATTTCATAATCAAAACGAGCTTTCTTATTTTTAGTAATTAACTTTGTATTTTTCATCAATTATCCTTTTAAGTATTTATTTAAAATTACAACTTTAGAAATTAAATCAGAAGCAAATAAAACAAATGCTAAGATTGGAGTGCCAAAAATATATTTTAATTGGATTGGCAAGTTAATAATTCCTTTTCCATTTAAAAACATAATTCCTAAAAAAATTAAAATAATAATTGAACAACCAATATCAATATTTCTTGCCGTCTTATCAAATTTAGCTTTTAATTCTGGTTTTAATAGTTTTGAATTTTTCATCACATAATTGTTTACATACATATTTGAACCAAAAACAACAATAGCTAAAATTACTAATACTACCATAATACTCCTTTTATATAATTTATTATATTACAATTTATCTTCCTTTTGTTTGAATAAAACTATTAAAATACTTATTACTATGAATCAGTAATAAAATACTTAAAACTAAACTTATAATTTGTATAATTAATGTAATACTACAAACTAAATAAATACTAGTTGGTGGTAAACCATACGTCATTACTAGTGGAATTAATTCAATAACAATAACTAGTATAGTAGAAATTAATTCCACACCATAAATAATACTAAGAATTATACTAATTCGTTTACACCATTTTGCATTATTAATACTAAATGATGAAAATCTTTTATCTTTTACTAAATTAAGTCGTTTAAAAAACGAATAATTTTGAATACAAAAACACATACTAATTACCATAAAATATAAAACAACTATTATTGTAAGTAAATGAGAGATATTTATATTTTTAATTGTTAATTCCGCAGGAATAAACAACATAAAAATTATTAATATTATCCACGTTAATAACAAATAGATATACTTTTTATTATTAACGCGTGACTTTATATTTATTTGATTTATTTCTTTTTTTGTCTTTATTTTTTTTACCATATGATTTTTTACCTCTAAATCCTTGATATTTTTTACGTTTAAATCCATTTAGTACAAATACTATTTTTTGTTTAGTTTCATCAACACTTTTAACTTTAACTTCTACTTCATCAAGTAATGAAAAAGTTTTATTTTTAAATTTAACTTTAAAGTTTTCTACTTCTAAAAAGTCATAATAGTCTTCTAAAAAGATTGAACCTCTAATTGTATTTTCTAATTCTACTACTATTTTATTTTCATAGATATTAGAAATCTTACCTTTAAATGTTTGTCCAACAAAGTTTTTTATATATAATGTTTTCTTTAAATCAATAATACTTCTTTCACTAGTTTGAGCATTTATCTCTTTATTAGTAATATAATCACAAGTATTACTTAATTTTGAAACACTTTGGGCATCAACATCATAATTATGATAAACTAAATATTGTTTTAATAATCGATGAACCATTAAATCAGCATAACGTCTAATTGGTGAAGTAAAGTGAGTATAATTACTAATTGCAAGTCCATAATGACCAATATTATTTACACTATACTTAGCTTTAGGCATACTTCTAATTAATAAACGATCAATAATTGCTAGTGATGATTCATCATGAATTTGATTAACGATTTGAGCATAGAAATTACTATATTCAAAACTTTTATTATTATATTTAATTCCTAAATTAGTTAATTGTAATTTAATATTATCCATTTGTTCTACATCAGGATGATCATGAATACGATAAACAAATGGTAGTTCCATTTCACTAATGATAGTAGCAACACTTTCGTTTGCTGCTATCATCATTTCTTCAATCAACTTCTCACCATTTTCTCGTTCAATTGGTTTAATATCAATAATATTTTGTTTTTCATCAATAACAAAATATACTTCTTGATCTTCAAAGTTAAATGAACCATTATTTGTTCTTTTGATAAATAATATTTCTCTTAATTCATCTAATAAATCAATCATGTTTTTAAACGGAGCTAGATCTTGATTTAAAATATCACGATGGATATAATCATTTACTTCTTGATATGTACAACGTTTTTTTGAATTAATAATTGACGGATATACATATTTTTCAACAATCTCTCCTTCTTTATTAATCTTCATTTCACATGTCATTGTATAACGATCAACATTTGGATTTAATGAACATAATTCATTAGATAATTTAACAGGTAACATAGGAATTACTTGATCTAAAAAGTAAACACTATTACCACGACTCATCGCTTGTTTATCAACTATACTTCCAGCTTTAACAAAGTTATCAACATCAGCAATACTTACAAAAAGATGGTAATACTCTCCTTCTTTTTGTAAGTATACAGCATCATCTAAGTCTTTAGAATGCGTTCCATCGATTGTAATAAAATCTAAATTACGTAAATCTTTTCGCTCTAATTTTTGATAATCTTGATTATCAAGTGTGTTTACCACATCTAGTACTTCTTGATCAAAATCAATATCTACTGAATTAACTGCTAATATTTCATTAATTTTTTCATCAAAGTTTTTATTAACTTTAATAGTATCAATAAAATTCAGATAAAAAGTATTATGGTTAAAATCTGCTAACTTAGCTTTAAATAATGTATTTACCGGTAACAAGATTTTATTTAGTAATTCAAAATTATAATCATAATTTTGATTTACACTAACAATCTTGTTATCTTCTTTTACTTTAAATACTAAACTTTCAACTTCTCTTTTTACTAAACCAATAATTACAACTTCATCTTTATTTTCTTTTGCATTAAAACGTTTAAATCCAATTACTACATCACCATTAAAATAGTTTTTAGCATCTTTAATATAAAAGTCACCGACACTAGAAATAATAAAAGCAAATTTTGCTTTTACTTCTAAATGTCCAACTACTAATTCTTGTTTTTTTATTTTTTTAATTCCATTTGGAGTTTGATCAATTATTTTATTACTACTAAGTATAGCAATAATGTCCTTAACATTTTGATCTTCAAAATCTAAGGATTTAAAATTATTCTCATTAATTAAATTTATGATCTTATCATAATCCATAATAACTCCATTAAAAGAAAAAAGACAACCGAGGTTGTCTTATCTATTACTTTTAGAATGCTCCACCGATTCCCATTCCATAAAGTAATGCACAAGTAAACAATAAAATTATACCAATGATTGTAAAACGGTAAAGAAATAAGTTAAAACCACGTTTTTTCATTTTTTCTACACCGCTTACATCACCAATTAAACCTGTTTTTTGTGATGGTTGGTAAGCAATGGCAATAATTAAGACTGCACCAATTATTACACTTATAATTTTTAAAATTATTTCTAAATTCATACGTCCTCCGTTACTTTATTATAGCATAAAACTATCCTTGATTGAAAATATATCCTAATAATCTAATATTTTCAACAATGCTATTTACACTATTTTCAATCTCTTCATTAGTAAGAGTTTCTTCTTGTTTAAAGCTTAATTCAAAACTATAACTCATTTGTCCAGGTGCTAAATTATCACCTTGATAAATACTTACTAATCTAAAGTCAGCTAAATAATTAATATTATTAAATACTCTAATAATATCATCATATTTATCACTATCCTTAGCAATTAATGTAATTTGACGTTTAATTAACGGTAAATTACTAATTACTTGATATGTTTTAGTTGTATTTATATGTTGTTGTAATTTTGATAAATTAATTTCAACAACATAAACATCTTGTTTAATTTTTTTATAGTAGTTAGGGTGTTTTAAAGCAATCAATCCTAGTTTTTCTCCATCAACACTAATACTAGCACTTGCATAATGGTTAAATCCTTGTACTTTTATAGGTTCAAAACTGGCACTAATACCTAGGTTATTAAATAATGTTAAAACTATATTTTTTATATCATTAAAACTATAACTTTCAACTTTTCCATCAATATTTGCAGTTTTAACCCCACCTAAAGCAATAGTTAATAATTGTTCTTCACAAATGTTATTTTCTTGGTTATAATAAATATTACCGATTTCAAAGTAATTAGCGCTATTTGCTTGACGGTCAAAATTATATTGACAAACTTTAAGTAAACTTGGGATTAAACTAATACGATAAAATTCATGTTCTTTACTTAGTGGGGAAGCTAAATTTATCGCACTAAAGTTATGTGGGTTAAACTCATTAATATCTTTATCACTTACTAGTGAGTAAGTAATAATTTCATTAAGACCACTACTTACTAATAAATTAGCAATTTTATTATTTAATACTTCAGTACTATGATCTAACATATGAGGTGCTACTAGAGTTTCTACGTTATTTATAGTTTTAACTTTTTCAACACCAAATACTCTTATTACTTCTTCAACTAAATCGTTATCATGTTCAATATCAAAACGCCAACTCGGAACAATGTATCCACCATTGTTTGCTACAAACCCTAGGTTTGTTAAAATTTCATTTTGAATTTTTATTGGAATATCTATCCCTAATACTCTTTTAACAATATTAGGATTGTAATTCATAAATTGAGGTTGTGATTCATTTACTACATAATGAAGTAAACTAAATTCTGTATTAGTAGATTGTAATGTATCAATTAACATGCCACTAAAGTAGTTAAGCGCTTTATAATCTATTCCTTTTTCACTTCTAATTGTATTTTCGTTTTTAATACGCATTGTTTTATTAATTTTTCTAATTGTTTGCGGATTAAGTGTTGTTGCTTCAATTAAGATATTAGTACTTTCTTTACTAACTCCATATCCATCAACTGCAGTAATTGCCGGAATACCAATAATTTTGTTTCCACTTACAACTACTTCACTACCACTTGCTAGTGTTAACTCTTTATCTTCTACCTTAATCGTAGTATCTTGATTAATTGTAGTAATCGATAAAGCATTAATATCTAATTTAGAAGCATCATATACATTAAATGTTTGACCAGTAATTAAACGTAAATAATTTAAATAATCACTAATATAATCAGAAGTAGCAATATGGTGTTTAGCTAATATAACTTTTAACCAAGTTGGTGTATAATGATTATTAAAGTTATTTAATAATATCATACTACTATTAATCCCTTGATTAACACTAACATGATTAACATAATTATTAATTGGATATAAATTTAATTGTAATCTTTCTTTAAATTTAGCACATAAATCTCTACCAATTCCATAATAACTTAAACAATCACCACGGTTAGCAGTTAAGCTAACGTCATAAACACTATCATTTAATCCAAATAAATTAATTGGATCATCACCAACATTTGCTTCGTAATCTTGAATAATATGAATATGATCTAACCCCTCTGGATTAACATAACTTTCTTCCATTCCTAATTCAGATAAAGCACAAAGCATCCCTTGAGATTCAACTCCTCTAATCGTTGTTGGTTTAATTTCAATATGTGGTAATTTAGCACCTACTAAGGCAACTATTACTAATTTATTTATTGCGACATTGCTAGCACCACAAACAATTTGTAATTGTTGGTTTCCAACATCTACACTACAAACATGTAAGTGATCACTATCCGGGTGTTTTTTTACATCAACAATTCTACCAACCACTAAGTTAGTTAAATTAGTTATCGTTGTCTCTTCAACTTCATGTCCTAAATTAAATAATTTATCCTCTATATCAGGTATTTCATTAACCTTACTTGTCATATTAGCAAGCATATTTTTTGTATAATACATAATTCACCTCTTAAAATTGATCAAGGAATCGATAATCATTTGTGTATAATTGACGAATATCATCAATTTGATATTTTAATAAACAAATACGTTCAACACCAATACCAAAAGCATATCCACTAAATTTATTAGTATCAATTCCTGCTACTTCTAATACTGATTTATCTAAAATACCAGCACCTAAAATTTCAATCCATCCTGTTTGTTTACAAAAACCACAACCTTCACCTAAACATTTAGAACAAGTTACATCTACTTCAAAACTAGGTTCTGTAAATGGGAAGTATGATGGTCTTAATCGTACTTGCAATTTATCATTATTAAAAATATATTTTGCAAATTGTTCAAGCAATGATTTTAAATCTTGCATATTTGCATGATGTCCTAAAGAATTATCAACTACCGCAAATCCTTCTAATTGAATAAATTGATGTGAGTGTGTTGCATCATCATCATCACGACGATAAACTTTACCCGAACAAATAAACTTCATTTCTTGATTAGCAAATTTCTCCATTAATCTAGATTCTGTATTTGTTGTATGTGTTCTTAATAAGAATTCATCATTAATATAGAATGTATCTTGCATATTTCTAGCCGGATGATCTTCTGCTAAGTTAAGAGCACTAAAGTTATAATAATCAGTTTCAATCTCACTACCACTAGTTAATTCAAACCCTTTAGAGATAAAGAAGTTTTCAATATCTCTTTTAGTTTGTAATAAAATGTTAACACTACCACTAGTAGTAGGATTAAACTCTAAAGAAACATCTACTTGTTTTTTAATTAATTTTTCTTCTAGTTCTTGATTTAAGAACACTTCATTTTTCTCATTAAACAAAGCATATAATTCTTGTTTTAAATCATTAACTTCTTTACCATATGCTTTTTTATCTTCTACTTCATTAATGTTATTCATTAATGAAGTAACAATTCCTTTTTTAGAAAAATATTTGTTTTTTAATGCTTCTAATTGTTTCTTATCATTGACTTGATTTAACTCTTGTATAAATTCTTGTTTAATTGTATCCATAATTATCCTTTTAATAAATTGTATATAATTATTCCTGTTGCTACACTAACATTTAATGATTCAAATTCAGTTTCAATTTTGTAATTAGTATGAACAAGTTCTTTAACTTCTTCTTTTATCCCTACTTGTTCATTACCTATTACTAAATTAAATTCACTTACTTCTTTTTGTGTATTGTGTTCTTCATCTAAGAAGGTAGTAATAATAGGGAATTCACTTTTATTTAAATAAGTAATTAAATCTTGTTTAATGATATTTAAATAAAAGATACTTCCAGCACTACTAACAATGACTTTGTGTGAATTAATATCAACACAACCTGGTGTAATAACTACATCTTTTATTCCAAAACTAAAAGCTGAACGAAGAATACTTCCCATATTTCCAGGATCTTTGATTTCATCAAGAACTAATACTTGTTTAGTGCTTAATGGTTTTGCTTCTTTTGTTTTAATTATCGCAACATAAGCTAATTGATGATGTGGATGAAGTTTTATAAGAACTTCATCACTAACAAGTAAGTTAGGTATGTCACTACTTACTTGTTTGTTAGTAATTAAACAAACTAAGTTATTAGTTTTAATTGCTTCATCTATTACTTTATCATTATAGATTAAAGTCATATTATGTTTATCAATATATTTCTTTTTAGTTAATTTAGCTATTTCTTTAATTTTGGGATTCGTTAGTGATGTTATCATTAACTATCTCCTCTTTTACATTTAATCTAAGTCCATTTAGCCAAAAATCAATATATTGACTATCATTAATATCTAAACCAATAACTAACCAAGCTCTACCTTCTTCATTACTACTAAACTCAAGTGTTTGTGTGTAATCATTAATTCCAGGTAATACAAATTGTCGAGCTTGAATTTTAGTTATATCAATGTTTGAGATAATTTGATTTGTATTTTGACTGCTTGGTGATTGTAAAACTTCTTGATCTACTACATCTAATAATAATTCTTGTTGTTTATCATTATTCGAATAAAAGTTAAATTCTAAATCAAGAATATAATTACTATTAGCATTTAAACCTGTAATTGGAAAAACAAAATACCCATAATTATCTTCACCAGGTTTAATATTTTGGTAATTATAATGTAGACTACTAGCTGAGATAAAATTACGACGTTCTTTTTTAGGAGCTTGAATTTGTTTAACTGCTTCTTCATCATTAAAAGTAGCATCAAACACAAATTGTTGATTTAACATCATTTGATTAACACTAACAATTTTTTCACTAGCAAACAAAAATAAACTACTAATTGTAATAATAAATAAACTAGAAATTACTATAAAGATATCTCGTTTCTTTTGTTTTAAAAAATTCATAACTATCCTTTAATATTAAAAAACAAGGAGAACCTTGTTTTTTAATATTACACTTCTTGATTTTGTATTTTTGTAAGTAATGTAATTACACTATCTGGTTGATTTCCAGCACCCACTCCACAAGAAACCATTTCTCCATCTTTTACATAATACATAGTTGGAGTGTACTTAACATAAACATCATTAGTTACTGGAGCAGGAAGTGTCACGTTTTCGTTTTCTGGATTACTAAATGGAGAACTACTCCAAGTATCTACATTAATATCATAAACATATACTGGCATCATTTTAGTCTTTGCAAATTCTAATAATAATGGATCTACGACTTCACAGTTATGACAACCGTTTTGTGTGAAGTATACAACATACTCACTATCATCATGAATCATAGTATCTGTAATAGTTACATCACTAGATGAAATTAACTCTTTATGAGTCTCATTAATTGCTACATTATTAGTTTGAGTTTGATTAGTTTGAGTTTGGTTTGAACTAGATCCAAAACATCCAGAAACACCAACAACCACTAAACATAAACTTAATATTGTTAATACTTTTTTCATAATCTCTCCTATTTAATTTTTTTAATTTTTACTTTCTTAACACCACTTGGTGCTTCAATAGTTACTTCATCCCCAACACGTGCTCCTAGTAAAGCACGAGCTACAGGTGTATTTGTTGAAATGCTAGGTTCATTTGCATCTAAAGGATCAGCACCAACCCCAACAATTTTATAAGTGTGTTTTTTCTTAGTTTTTAATTCTTCATAAGTTACAACAGTACCAAGCACTACAGTATCAGAATCAACAACCTCGCTAATTAATTGAGCATTATTAATAATTGCATCTAATTCTTTAATTTTAGCTTCAACAAATGATTGTTCTTCACGAGCAGCATCATATTCACTGTTTTCACTAAGGTCCCCAAAACTTTTAGCTTCACGAATACGTTCAACTACTTCAGGTCTTTTAGTGTGGACGTAGTATTGATACTCCTCTTTTAATTTATCTAACTGTTCTTGGGTTAAAAAAATTTCATCATTCATGCTTACTCCTTAATAAATACATCTATTTGATTTTTCAATACATTTAGTGCTATCTCATTAATTCCATGAGGAATAATGACATCAGCATATTTTTTAGTTGGTTCAATAAATTGTTCAGCCATGGGCTTTACACATTCTAAATATTGTTTTATAATTGAATCCAAATCACGTCCACGTTCATTCATATCTCGTGTAATACGTCTAATAATACACTCATCACTATCCGTATCAACATAAATTTTTACATCTAACAAATTACGTAATTTTTCTTCTAATAAAACAAATATTCCTTCAATAATAATTACTTTTGTTGGAGTAACAATTTCATACTCTTTACTTCTAGTATGTGTAACATAATCATAAATAGGTTTATTAATTGATTTTCCCTCAATTAATAAAGCTAAATCATTACTAAGTAAATCCCAATCAAAAGCATCAGGATGATCATAATTAGTTAATGTTCTTTGAACAACATCAAGATGGTCTTGACTTTTATAATAATCATCTAATCTAATAATAGTTATATCATTATTATAACTATTAACTAATTCTTGAGCTAATGTAGTTTTTCCACTACCACTTTTTCCTGCTATTCCTATCACTAAAGGTTTCATAATTTCCTTATTTTTTATACAAGTATATTATATCAAAAATTAATATTAATTACCAATATTTTATTTTTTAAACCCTTTATCAATGGTAATTTTTAAATTCATTCTTAACTAATTAAAAATTATTAACATATAAAAATAAATTAATATATAATATATATGGAAGTAGCTAAATATCACCTCCTTTCTTGTAATGTATGTTACATTAGCTACTTTCATTAAAATAAACTATAAAAGAGACCTTTGGTCTCTTATTTTATTAATATAATCTTGATATTGTATATTATTTTGTTTGTTTTATAAAAAAGAAGCTTACGCTTCTTTTTTAAGTTGTTTATTTCTAATAGTTGTTGCTGAAAGGAAACTAAAATAACAAATTCCAATGAATGCCATAATCACAACTAATGATGCGATTGTTCCAAAAACACTTCTTATTAGTGAAAAGATTAATGTACCTAAAGCAAAACCAAGAGCAAAGATCATTTGGTTAATACCTAAGATCTTAGAATATTCTTTTTGTCCAAATAAGTATCCTGTCATGTAACCTGGAAGTAACATGTAAGTAAATACACTTAATCCATAACATACTGAGAATCCAAACGCAATGTGCATTTCAATTGTATTTGCTAATAGTAAACTAAGTGCTGCTCCTAGAGCTAATACTCCCCCAACTAAAATAGTAGGTATTTGTTTAATTTTATCAAATAAAATACCACCAATTAAGTTTCCACCAATTGAACATAAACTAAATAAAGACGCTACTTGTAAACGAATACTAGATCCTAAACCACCATTTGATTCATTAACGATTGTTGCATATTGAGTTGATAATGCTGATACATAGAATCCTAAAAAAATTAATCCAATTACAAAGAATTTAAAAATAGGTGTTTTCATTGCTTCTTTCATAGTGTAACCAGATACAGTAGTTTCACCATTTTCACTAGTAGTTGTTGATGAAGCATGAATTTCTTTATATTCTTCTTCTGTTGGTTTTCTAATAATAAATAAACAAATTGCAATACCGATTACTAAACCAATACACCCTAAAAATGTTATAATTTTATTTATGTTATCTGGTGATGGTTCCATAAAACTCTTAAGTGCCATTGTAACAAATACATTACCTGCACTAGCTCCCATGAATGCAAATCCCATGTATTTACCTTTTTCTTCTTCAGTAAACCATTGAGATAGTAAACTTGGAATCCCCATTGCACTAATTAACGAGTTACCTACGTTAAAGATTGCAGCAGCTACATAACACCAAGCAAGAATTACTTCAGTAGGTAAACCTGCTGGAATTAAACCTAAAGACATAAATCCACCAGCAGATAATACTACTCCTAGTAAAATTCCCCTCTTATAACCAATTTTGTTATATATTGTCGGTATAATTGGTGCAGCAAATGCTGGTACAATTATACCAATTGTATAAATTAGGACAAATCCTTCCTGAATGTTATAATGCGCTGTAATATCTGGTTGTAATACAGGCACTAAGTTCGCAGCCATGGTAAATACAAAGAATTGAATTAAAAACATTCCGACTACCATTAACACGGCTCTTTGACTATTTTTTTTCATCTAAAATCACTCCTATACATCAATATTATTTTACCATTTTTATTTTATTTGGTTGTGTAAATCGATTTTTTTAATACTTTTATCATTAAAAAATAAGAAACCTATTCTGGTTTCTTACTATTTTTTCTTATGATTAATGATGATACTAATAAAGAAAATTGAATATTTAATAAAAGCAAATAATAAAAATAGGGCAGTAATAAATAATAAACCATTTGCTAAATTTTCATTAGTGTTTGGGAATAATACTAAAAATAATGCAGATAAATAAAATACTACAGTAGCTATCTTACCCCAAAATCTAGCCCCTTCAACAATTTTAGATCTTTTAATACTCCATAAAGCTAATATCCCTGATATTACTTCTTTTACAATAAATAACATCAACACACTAACTGCAAATTTAAAATTATAAGCAAGTACCACAAGTAGTGATAATTGTAATAGCTTATCTGCTACAGGATCAATTATTTTACCCCAGTCAGTAATTAGATTAAATTTACGGGCAATAAAACCATCTAAAAAGTCACTTAATTCCATAATAATTAAGATAATAATTGCACCTTCATAATTATCAACAATTATGTAATTATACATAAAAAATGGAATTAAGATAATACGCAAATAACATAATAAATTTGGTAATGAAAAAAAATCACTTGCTTTCATCTTCTCTCTTCCTAATTTAAAATAGTATTACTTACTTCTAAGTAAGTAATACTATATATGGATTATTTCTTTTTCTTAACTTGATCAAATTTAAAGATTTCTGTTGTTGTATCTTCCCCAAGTAAAGCTTTAAGTTCTAATTCTAACTCTTCTTTTTCAGGATTAATACTTACTACTTTAAGTTCTTGATCATTGTATAAATCATGTCCATCAACGATAACACTATCTCCAGGGTTTAAATCCACTGAAATTTTTTGTGTTTCCATTTTCATGTGCATAATTTCATCATCATCCATTGGCATTGGACGTTCTTTCATACTAGCAATTCCGGCATATCCTGTAACGTATTGAATACCACGAACAAAGAAAATTGTTTCATTAGTATCTTCCATATTTACAAAAATATAACCAGGGTAAAGTAATCGTTCTTTTTTCTTTAACACATTACGAACAAAGCTATATTCTTGAACAGTTGGTAAATAAATTTCACCAATTAAGTTACCCATATTTTCTTTTTCGATTTGTGTTTTAAGACTATCAATTACTTTTTGTTCATATCCATTGAATGTACGAACTCCAAACCATTTTTTTTCCATTAATGCTCCTACTTATTTTATGAATATAAGAAACTAAATCCTAAATTTAATGCTCCATCCACAATTCCTAAGATGATTGTTAAAACAAAAATAACAATAATACAAACACTAAAGTATTTAAATACTTTACCAGTTTGTGGCCAAGTTATTTTACAAATTGCATCAATCCAAGGATTACGCTTTTTTGCTTCCTTATTTTTCGCCATAATTCTCCTATTTGTTCTCTTTATGTAATGTATGTTTTTTACAATTTTTACAATATTTCTTGACACTTAATCGTTTCTCTACTGAACTTTTATTAACACTATAATTACTTTGTAAACATTCACTACATACTAAAATAATTTTACTTTTCATAATAATTACCTTTATATTGTATCATTTTTGACCAAACTTTTAGATATTTCTAAGCGTTTTTTCATATGATAACGAATTTTTCTAATTTCACTTAAAATAATTTTTTCACTACAACCATAAATTTTAGAAATAGCGGGAACTTTATATCCTTCTAGATAAGCTATATAAAATTGAGCAGTTTGTGGAAAACGATTATATAAATAATCATATATCTTCTTAGTATTCATATCACTTAAATACTTATCTTCCACATCAACATTATCACTAAGATAGTCTTTTATTTCTAAACCTTGCGAAGTAGTTTGTTCCATATATATTGGATTTTTAATCTCTCGTTTTTGTGCTCCTTCTTTACGTAAAGTTTTTAAGAAGAAATTTCTCATACAAGAAAATAGATATGTTGAAAAACCAGTTTCATTTTCTTGTTCTTGATATTTAGTTAACCAAACAGGTATTTTCATCAGTATCATTTGTACATAATCAACCTCATCAAACTGACAAGTTTTTGAATAATACTTTCTTACAATATGATAAGCCATTGGCTTAGCTGTTGTTATTAACTCTTCAACCACATTGGTTGGATCATAAACATATTTACCTTCTAATTGATCAATACGTTTATATCGTTCTTTTTTAATTTTTGTTTCTAAATTATCATTTTCTACAAAATACATAATTAAGATAAAGAACTCATGTATTTTTCATAACAGATTATACTAACAGCGCTACTAACATTTAAACTATTAACATGACCTCCCATTGGAATATTAATACTATAGTCACATAGTTTTTTCATCATCTTAGTAACTCCCTTATCTTCACCACCAACAACCACTACTAGTGGTAGTTGATAATCATTACTCTTAGTTGTTTGTTCACCAACCATATCTAAAGCAGCAATAAAATATCCACTAGCTTTTAATTTATCAATTGCTTGAGATAAATTATTAACTCGACAAATATCAACATGATTAATAGCTCCTGTAGAAATTTTACTTACAGTTGCATTAACTGGAGCACTGCGACGTTTATTAATGATAATACCATTAATATTAAAGGCATCAACAATACGCATAATCGCCCCTAAGTTATTAACATCTTGAACTTCATCTAACATTAGAATCATTGGATATTTAACACCTTGATTTTTCTTAATTAAATCACTTAACTCCAGATAATCAATTGGGGAAGTAATACAAACCACACCCTGATGATTAGCATGATTACTAATCTTATCTAAATAAGTTTTATCAACAAAGACAGTTGGGATATTCTTACTTTTAGCCAAGCTTAAAAGTTCTTTATTTTTCCTTTCTTTATTTAAAAAAAGTTTGTTAACTGTCTTAGATGAAATGGTTTGTATTACTGCATTTCTCCCAGCAATTACTTCTCCATCTCTACACATATACTTCCTTCTCTTGTGTCTTTAATTTCATAACCTAGGTTGTTAATTTGATCTCTTACTTCATCTGCTTTTTGGTAATCCTTTTCTTGTTTATATTTATTTCTAAGTTCTAATAATTCAAGGACTTCATTAGGAATTTCTTTTAATTCTTCTTTATTAAAACTTAAACCAAGTAAATATATTATTGTATTAAAGATAACTTGATTATCCATCTCATCAGTTTTAATTACTTGTAATAAATAAGTAATTAAATTAGGAGTATCAAAATCATTATTAACTATTTTTTTTATCTTTCCTAGGTTAAAGTCAATCGCATTAGTATTAACTTTTTGATAATAGTTATTTAATTTGTCATTTAATCTAATACAACTATTAATAAATTCATCATTAATATTAATTGGTTGACGATAATTAGATTGAAACATAACTAAGCGTAAAACATTTTGACCATAATTGTTAATAAAAGCTTTAGCAAGCATTACATTACCAATACTCTTAGACATCTTTTCATTATTAATATTAATAAATCCATTATGCATCCAATAATTAGCTAAGTGATCTCCACATGCTAGACTTTGAGCATTCTCATTTTCATGGTGGGGGAATTGTAAATCAATTCCTCCTCCATGAATATCAATTTTATCTCCTAGAATATCACGAATCATCACAACACATTCTGTGTGCCAACCTGGACGACCTTTACTCCATGGACTTTCCCATTTAATTCCATCATCTGTTTTTTTCCATAAAGTAAAGTCATTAGGATTTTTCTTTTTATCATTACTTTCAATACGTGTATCTTGTTTATTATCTTCAATTTTTAAATTACTAATCATCCCATAATCATCGATACTAGTAATATCAAAATAAACATCGCCATCTACAACGTAAGCATGATTATTATTGACAAGAAGTTTAATGAATTCAATAATCTGATCCATTGTTTGTGTTACAAGTGGTTGTTTAGTGTATTTAACATCAAGCTTGTTTAATATTTCACTAAATTGTTCTAAGTTCTTTTTAACTAACTCTTTTTCGGTTGTATGGTCAACTTTTGCTTGATTGATGATTTTGTCATCAACATCTGTTATGTTTGACACATACATCACATCATAGCCATTTAATTCAAACACTCTTTTTACAAAATCAAAAAAGATAATAGGTCGTGCATTTCCAATATGAATATGATTATAAACTGTAGGACCACAAACATACATCTTAACTTGATTTTTAACTAAAGGTTTAAACTCTTCAACCTGCTTTGTTTGTTCATTATAAATTCTCATAATTTTCCTTTAAATAGTTACTAACACTAGTAGGTGTTAGATTACTAACATCATCTTGATACTTAAGTATTTCCCAAACAACACTAGAAGAAATATGTAAAAACTCTGGTTGAGTTAACATATATATTGTTTCTATATCTTGATTTAGATTTTTATTATTTAATTCTAAAGTTTGTTCATATTGATAATCATTATTATTTCTAATTCCTCTAAGAATTATATGATAATTATTTTCCTTTAAATAATCAACAATTAATCCTTTATTGGTATCCACTTCTACATTACTTAAGTTATGATCTTTAATAACTTGAGTAATTAAATCAACTCTAGTAGTTAAATCTAATTTATTGGTTGTCTCTACTACAACCACGACAACTTTATTTGCTATCTTACTTGCTCTTTTTATTAAATCAAGATGTCCTAGTGTTAGTGGATCAAAACTACCAGGAAATACAATTGTATCCATATTATTCCTTTCTTAAAAAATAAAATTGTGTCTTACCATATTTACGTACATTATAAATATATTTGTTATCTATTTGACTTTCTACTCCTAATTCGATAATTAACATTCCTTTATTATTTAAAATATTATTATCCATAATTAAATCAATAATATTATTAACTACATCAATATCTATATCATAAGGAGGATCAACAAAGATATAATCAAAACTACTTGTTGTTGTTTTAATAAAATTAATAGCATCAGCGTTGATGATATTAATTTTATTGTCAACTATCTTATTGTTTTCATTAATTATTCTAATTGCTTCTTTATTATTATCAACACATACTACATAACTAGCACCACGTGATATTGCTTCACAACCAACACTACCACTACCAGCAAATAAATCTAAAAATGATTTGTCATAAATATTATGATTAATAATATTAAACAAAGCTTCTTTAGTTCGATCCATTGTTGGTCTAATCTTTAAATCTTTTGGTGCAACTAACTTTCTATTTTTATATTCTCCTGCTATAATACGCATATTTATTTAACTAGTAATAATCCAATTAAAACTAAACTACAAATATTTAATATTAAAGATATTGTAATAAGAAGTTTTAATCTTTTATTTTTTTTATCAACATCAACTATTTGTTGTTGCACTACTTTTAATTGATTATGTGTATTTTGATTAAACTTACGATCTTCTTCCATTGTTTTTGTAATAGCATCTAAATAAATAAATTCTTGAATTTTATCTTTCATTATTCTCCTCGATTAACTCCATAATTACTAAGTAATTGTTCTTGTTTTTCAAACATAATTTTTTCTTCTTCTTTAGTTTGATGATCATAACCTAATAAGTGTAATACTCCATGAGTTATTAAAAATAAAAACTCTCTTTTAATACTATGGTTGTATTCTTTAGCTTGATCAACAACTCTTTTTTCATTGATATATATATCACCTAAATAATCATCTTGATAATCAACAAATGTTAAAACATCTGTACTACGATCAATATTTCTATATTCATAATTATACTGATGCATACTTTCATCATCAATTAGAATTAGCGAAAAATATTTATTTGCTAATTCTAATTGATTATCCAAATACTCTACATATTTATTAATTTCTTCATCACTTAACAGGATGTCATCAGTATTATGATAAATATTAACCATTACTCCTCCTGATTATCAATTGTTTGTGCTAATTTAACGATTGATTTTAAATGATAACTAACATTAGATTTAGAAAATTCTCCACCACTTAACTCTGCTAATTGATTAAGGGTTACATCAGGATTTTCTAATCTTAGGTTAGCTACTTTTTTAGTTTTTTTACCTAAGTCATCAAACAAATTATTTTGTTTAATAATATTAATTGCTTCAATTTGTTTTTGACTAGCATTAATTGATTTAGATTCATTAGCAATTTCAGCATTATTAACTCTATTTGCATTTAAATATAAATCTCTTAATATTCTTTCATCTTCAAAATCAAATAATGTTTCTTTACAACCAATTAGGTTTAAAAAATCCCCTATTTCTTCACTCTTATTTAAATATAAAGACTGTGAATATTTTCTTGTTGTTACTTTTAAATTAATATTGTATTGTTTGGCAATATCGATTAGTAATTGTTGTTGATTTTTATCATTAACAACCATTTCTAAGTGATATTGTTGTTCTTTTTGGGGTGTGTTTACACTCCCAACACAACAAAAACACATTCTAACATAAACTCTTTGCTCAGATTCATCTAATTGATCAATATTAACTGGGTTAAGTAAAACAATACTACGATTTGGATCATTAACTAAACCTAAATCAGTTAATATAGTCATTACGTCTTCATAAATTACAATCCGATAAGTTTTTCTTTTAGTAGAAAAATTTCTTTTTGTACTAATCATAGAGTCATGTTTAGTATCAGGATATAACTTTTTTAAAATTAATAACAAATGTTTTACTAGTTTTAATTGCGTAATATTTATCGTGATTTTAGCACTATTATTTGAACATTCAATTGTTCCTAGACATTTTAAAATAGCTATTAATTCTACTTTGTAGAATTGCTCATCATTAATGTTTAATAACTCATCTTTTACACGTTGAGAAAAAGTCATATATGTCCTTAATACAATATTATATTTTGTTATAATATATTATATCATATATTTTAGGAGGTATAGGATGAATAAATATACCAAGAAAAGACGTATGTTCTTATGGGCTAAAAGAATTTGTTTTGTATTATTAATTTGTTCTGCAACAATTTTTGGTTTTAAAACAATTGCAAACTTAACAGCTAGTGTTGTTGTTGAAAGTGATATAAATGCATTAAATAAACCTGTAAGTATTTTACTAATGGGGGGTGATACTTCAGAAGAAAGGGGTACTCTTCCATTAGTTGATTCTATTATTCTTTTAACCATTAACCCTAATAATGAACGAGGTAATGTAAGTATTGATGCTTTATCTATTCCTCGTGATACACGCGTTGATTATGTTTGTGAACCAGGTGAAATAGCTGAGCAATCAGGTAAAATTAATGGTGTTTATGGGTATGGTTATAGTATGAATCAAAAAGAAGAAGAAGGAATCGAGTGTACTGTAAGTAGTGTTGAAAACCTACTAGATACAGAAATAGATTATTATGCTTATACAGATTTTGAAGGATTAATTAGTATTGTAGATGCTATTGGTGGTATTGATATTAATGTTCCTTATGAATTCTGTGAACAAGATAGTAAAGATAATATGGAACAAATTTGTTTAACTCCTGGTCTTCAAACAATTAATGGGGAACAAGCACTAGCTTATGCTCGTCAACGTAAAGCTATTAATCCAGAAACTGGTACTAGTGGTGATGATTGGGAAAGAAACATTCGCCAACAGGAAGTTATTGCTGCTTTAGCTAAAAAAATAATCTCTAATCCAACACAATATGCAGGTGCTGTATATAGTGCTGTTAAAAATGGAGCAATTATTTACAATATCGATTTATCTACATTATCTAAATTAGCTAACTTTGCGGTAAATACATATAAAAATATAAATAATGTATTACAAAACCAAGGTGACTTAACTATATTATTAAAATCTTCTAGCTTTAATCACCAAGTAGCAATTGATTCATCACAAAACGTATTTGGATTACAATCAAGTGAATCTAAAATTGAATTATCAACTTTATATCCTGAAATTACAACTAGTCCAATATATTATGAAAACACATTAGTGGATTATATTAATTTTAATTATAAAGCAACTACTATTCCTACTAAAAAAGTAGATGATGATGCTATAAGAAACAATATGACAATAGAATTATCAATGGTAACTATTGGTACTACTAATGATGAAATTTATGGTACTAGTGATCAAATAATTGATGATGAAACACTAGAATACTATAAGGAATTTGTTGCTCAAAGTAAAAAACAACAATAATATGTAAATATCATTAAAAAAATGTTCTACAATGAGCACTGAGTGAAAATTTGTCCT
>DEQD01000011.1 GCA_002359095.1 Caryophanales bacterium UBA3375 | reverse complement strand
TCTTAAATCAGAATTGTTAAATATAAATTCTGATTTAAGTACTTATAAACAACAATCTCAAATTGTAGTTGATAATTTTAATCAAGGTTGTCTAGGATTAGATTTAGATGAAGTTGTTTTAAAAAATAATTTAAATTTATTAAATGATAAATTAGAAATATATCAATCACTAAGTTTACCTAACAATGCGCTTGTGGATAACACTAATGATATGATTAATAGAAATCAAGATTTGTTATATAGACTAAATAATTTTGAAACAAATACTTATGATAAGTTAGTGTTAAATACAGCTTCTTCAACTCAAAATACAGGTTCTTCAACTCAAAGTAATTTTCCTGAAATTCCAGATGTATTTGATCATATTTGGAATTTAATAACTTCAGCCAAATCGAATTTTTTTGAAGTATTAGCTAAATTAAATTCAGAAGATACCATTAAGGCAATGAAAAGGTTTGATAATTTCACTTTCTTTCCTGTTGATATTATGTTAAACATACCTCATGCACTGAATTATGACTGGAATGGTAATCCAATTGGCTCAACTATCAATTTTGGTTTTGATTTGGGTATAGACTGGGGGTTCTCAGCTGGTGGAGCAGCAATTGGAGCAAAAGTTGGAGTTTTTTTCGGAGGACCATTTGGCCCAGCAGGAGTAATTATTGGAGGGGGGATAGGAGCATGTTTGGGTGCGATAGCTGGTGGATTTGTCGGTGACTATATACTTGAGCAAGAAATACCAGATTGTGTTCCAGGTATTGGAGGAAAAACAGTTGATGAAGTTATTGATGATGTAGGATATGCAATAGGTGATTGGATAGGAGGATGGTTTGACTAGCAAGTTATTTAATTATGCTAAGTGTTTGAAAAACATGATTTTGGAAGGAAATAAATATTTAATAGTAGGATCATTACCTAAGAATATGTTTGGTTGTGTGATACGAGTGTTATTATTCTTGATTGTGGAAATAGTATCATTTATCTACTTTGATAGTATTGTAATGAAATTAATTCTATTGTTTATGATGCTATACAATATTTATATTATTTATTCGTATAATAAATTAGTTAGAAATAGGCTAACATTATATAATTTATTTTCATTTTTGTGCAAAGAAACACCAATAGTTTTGACTTCTCTTTCTTTAGCATTTTATATGATGTTTGTTAACAGAGTAGATATTAACTCAAATAATCTGTTAATTCAGCATCGTGTTTTTTATATGTTTGTACTACCTTCAATATTAGCATTGCTATGGTCAATTCTTCATATATTTTACATTGATTATCAAACAAGAACTAATAAATTAAAACGATACAAACCAAACAAGAATCAAATGATTATAATGTCAGTAATGGCGACGACGTTGGCGTTTGCATTGGTTCCTATATTTATCCACTACTTAACAAAACAAGATTATTTCTGGATTTTAATATATATTTTTGTTTGTTTGTTTAGCTATTATTATGTTATTATGCTTGTTCGTTTTGGATCTTTATTAGTTTTTCGCAAAAAAATATTTACAGAAGAAGATTATAATGATATATATATTACACGAGATGAATTAGGTAAAAGATGGTAGTAGTAATATAGATATAAGTGATTATTTACTCTTATGTATAATAACAATATTATATTTACAAATAGTTGTTTATAAGATTCTTTATTAGGAATCTTATTTTTGTTATAATAGTAAAAATGGAGGGAATATAGAATTTATTACAACTAACAAAAGACGATTTAATTTAATTTATTACAACTAACAAAAGACGATTTAATTTAATTTATTACAACTAACAAAAGACGATTTGATTTAATAGATGAAGCCGATGAATATTATTTTGCTGCAATGAATGATAATAAAACTACTAAAAAAATTGTTAAATAAAGCAGTAGAAATTTGTGAGTTTCATTAGAATGCACATTTACAATTAATTTTATTTAAAAAAGATTTAGAAAAGAAATATAAAAAGTTATTAAAATTAGAACCTGAAGTTAGAAAAGATATGCTAGAAGATGAAGATGTTAGTTTTAAAGAGGATATGGGTAGTTTTTATAGTATTTTAGAAACTAGACCAGATATAAGAGTATTATATTCGTTATTTATTAATCGATTGAAATCAATCGCTTTAGAAGTACTTTTGAAATAGGTAAAAATATATTAGCTCTAAATGAAAGTGATAACACGGGTGTTAGATATTTTATATCCACTTTGTGTTTTACTAGAAGAAACAGAAGAATTAGAGAAAATAGATAAATTCTATGATGCAGGTTATGCAGCTAATGCTCTAGCTTTATATTATCATTATCGAAAATTGGGTAAAAAGACTAAAGCAAACAATGTTTTAAGAGATGCTCGTTTTTATGAAGTTGATGAACTGTGTGATATTTATGTAGGAGTAAAACCTCCAAGTGATGCACATGATTTATTACATTTAATGTTTATGCAGTTAATGTTTCAAAATGAATATTTGACTGATCAAATGCTTGAGCGTTATTGGAAATATTAATTAATTTTTAGATTTATTATCTGATAATGTCATTAGGTAATTTTGGTATAATATAGATATGAATAAGAGAGTAAAAATAGTTGAAAAATATGCAAAAATTATCTTAATTGTTTTAAGTTTAGTACTTGTTACTAAACTTTTATGGGTTTGTGTGTACAACTATAATGGCTTTAAGTTGTTATCTGAAAATCAGATAACTATAAAAAGAAGTCAACCATTACCACGAGGTAAAATTTTAGATAAGAATGGTAATGTATTTGCTCAAGATCGATCTAGAAATACACTTAGCTATATTGAATCAGGAAGAATGGATACTGAAGCTAAAGAAGAGTTAGCTAAAAAAATTGCATCATTAATTGAAATACCAGATACTAGTGTTAATCAAGTAGATTTAGAAGACTTTGTGTTATCAAAAAACCAAAATCTAAATAATATTTTAAAAAGTATTAGTGATGATGAGCGAAAACAAATTTCTAATATGTCAGATAATGATTATAATAACTTCTTACGTTCTAAGTTAAGTGAAGAACAAAAACAAGAGATAATAAATAATTATACTCCTGAAGAGTTATATATTATTTTAAAAATGCGTCAAGCTACAGCAAATAAGAGTGTTAGTATTAAAGATGAAGTAACAGACCAAGAGTTTTATAATATATCGCTTATTTCTAATCAATGTGGTGGTTTTTATTTAGATAAAACTTATGTAAGAGAATATCCCCAAGGTCAAGTTATGAGATCGTTTATTGGTAGTTTTGGTGATATACCAGAAGAACAATTAGATGCGTATCTAAACCAAGGTTATTCACAAGATGCTAAAGTAGGTACTAGTTATTTAGAATTAGAATTAGAACAAACACTTAGAAGTATAGACCAACAAATAGAGATGGTGTTTGATGCTAATGGTAATATTAAAAATAATATTATTAAGTCTGAAGGTAGTCGTGGTAGTGATGTATATCTAACGATTGATTTAGAAACACAAAAACTAGTAGAAGATAACCTAACAAGTTATCTTGAAGGTAATACTTATGAGTTAGCAAAAAATGCATATGCTACAATTGTTAACCCTGATAATGGAGATTTAGTAGCCATTGGAGGTAAAACTAAATTAGATGATGGTAGTATTGGTGATAATGCCATCGGTAACTTTACTCAAAGCTACACATTAGGAAGTACAATTAAACCTGCTATTTTATCATTAGGTTATGATTCTAAAGTATGGGAATATGATGAAGTAGTTAACGATGAGCCTTGGTATATATTAGGAACTCCTAAAAAAGCATCTCACACTAATATGGGACCTATTAATGAATATGAAGCAATTTCATATTCAAGTAATATTTATTTTTATTCAGTACTATTAAAGTATGCTGGAACTAGTTATCAACCCAATCAACCATTAAATATCGATCCTGTTAAGTTTAATGAGGTTCGAAATTGGTTAGCCCAATATGGACTTGGATCTTCAACAGGTATTGATGTAAACAATGAAACAATTGGGATTGAAGGTGGAGATACTCAAGCTGGGTTATATTTAGATTTAGCAAATGGACAATATGATACCTACACTAATTTACAACAAACTCAATATGCAGCAACTATAGAAGATTTAGGGACAAGATATAAAATAAATTATATTGATCATATTGTTAAACCAGCTGTTAATAGTGAAGAGAATAAATTAGTATATGAAGCAAAACCAGAAGTATTAAATAAAGTAGATATATCAACAGAGGATGCTATGCATGTACGAGATACTATGGATAAGGCGATAAGTGCAAATAGATCTACACTTAGAGGTAAAGGATTTAAATTATCTAAAAGATTATCGGCAAAAACAGGTACTTCAGAATCGTTTTATTTTGATCCTAATACGCATATTTTAACTAAAACAAATACAACATCCTTTATTGGTACATATGAAGGGGTTAAACAAAAATATACTATTGGAGTAGTAATACCTGATTTTACTAGTGCGGGTAATTCATCACAAAGAGAATCAGGTCATGTAGCAGCAAACATATTAAACACAATGGAGAGAAATAATGCTTAGAATTGGACATAGTTATGATATTCATCGTTTAGAAGAAGGCCAAGAATTAATTTTAGCAGGAGTTAAAATTGATGCACCATTTGGTATAGTTGCTCATAGTGATGGTGATGTATTAGTACACGTTGTGATTGAATCGATTATTGGAGCTTTAGGTTTAGGAGATATTGGAGCGTTATTTCCTGATACTGATCCTAAATATAAAGATATATCATCAATGTTGTTATTAGAAGAAGTTGTTAAAATTATGAAGTCCCATAATTTTAGAGTAAACAACATTGATTGTAGTATTTATTTAGAAACACCTAAACTTAGAACTTATATTGAAAGTATGCGTCTTAATTTAGCACAAGTACTTGAAGTAGAAGTTAATCAAATTAATATTAAAGCAACAAGAGGAGAACGACTAGGCTTTATTGGTAGAAGTGAAGGTATTGCTAGTGAAGCTGTAGTCTTATTAACAAATGATTAAAGGTATAGGTACAGATATTGTTTGTGTTTGTCGTATTGATTTAAAGATAGCTAGAAATGTATTAGTTGGAAAAGAAGTAGAAGAATATAATAATACTAATAATAAAGAACAATATTTAGCTTCTAGATTTTGTGTAAAGGAAGCTATTATTAAAGCGACTAACAAACAATATCAGTTTAAAGATATAGAAATATTACACAACGTTGATGGTAGTATTAAAACTAATATTGATGGAATATATGTTAGTTTATCACATGAAAAAGAATATTGCATAGCAATGTGTGTATGGGAGGATTAATGGATAAATATCAACCATATTTAGAAATAGATATGAATATTGTTGATAACAATATTAAGTTATTAGCAAAAGATAAAAAACCTTGTTTAATGGTTAAAGCTAATCAATATCATGTCTTAAGTAATGTAAAACCACTTCTTGATTTAGGTTATGATTTCTTTGGCGTTTCTACTCTAGGAGAGTTAGAAACAATCCATAATTTAAATCAAGAAGTCGATGTATTAGTTGTTACTAAAGTAGATGTTAATACAATTAATAATAGTAATAATAAATATACTCATTATACAATTACCGATATTGATGATTTAAAAGAAGTTAATGATAATGTTAATATTCATCTTAAGTTTGATACGGGGATGGGAAGAATAGGATTTGCTTCCTCCCAGGTTATGGAAGTTATTAATATAATAAAAACAAGAAATTTAAATATTAAAGGAATATATACCCATTTTCCTTGTGGTAGTGATAAAGAATATACTATTAAACAAATAAAAAGATTTAAAGAGATAGTTGATACATTTACAGAAAATGATATTCATCCAACATATATTCATTGTCAAAACTCAATTGGTTGTAATTTATATGATATTTCTTGGTGTAATATGGTAAGACCTGGAATTGGTATTTGGGGTTATGGTGCTAACAAATTAGAAGCCAGTTTAACTAATGTTAAACCTAGCTTAACATTAAAAGCACCTGTTAGCTTTATAAAAGAATATCATGGATTAATTGGTTATGATCATATAGAAAGTGTTGATGGAATAATTGGAACTATTAAATTAGGTTATAATGATGGTTTAGATCGTCGAGCTAGTGGATATCAATTTAAGGAAGGTAAGATAGTAGGTAAAGTTTGTATGTGTCAAACAATGATAAAATTAGCAAGTAAAGATGTTAAAGAAGTTACTATATTTGAACAAGATGATATTTATGATTTATGTAATTATATTGATTATACGGTATATGAGTTATTAACTTCTTTATCTTTTAGAATTAAACGAATTATTAAATAATTATAGTATAATAAATATAGATTTTAAGGAGATAAATGGCTAAATTAGAAATAAAAGATTTATATGTTAATATTGATGAGAAACCAATTTTAAAAGGAGTAAATTTAGAAATTAATAGTGGAGAGATTCATTGTATTATGGGTCCTAATGGTACTGGTAAATCAACTTTATCAGCGGTACTAATGGGGGATCCACGATATACTGTTATAAGTGGATCTATACTTTTAGATGGAGAAGAAGTACTTGAGATGGAAGTTGATGAAAGAGCAAAAAAAGGATTATTTCTAGCAATGCAATATCCAGCAGAAATCGCTGGAATTACTAATAGAGAATTTATTCGTCATGCACAACAGGCAATCGGTAATGCTCCAAATCTATTTAAATATGCAAAAAATTTAGAAGAGGCTGTAAGTGATTTAGAAATGGATAAAGCAATGATTAATCGTTACGTTAATGAAGGTTTTTCTGGTGGAGAGAAAAAACGTAATGAAATTTTACAAATGAAAATGTTAAAACCAAAATTAGCAATTTTAGATGAAATAGATTCAGGTCTAGATATAGATGCACTTAGAGTAGTTGGTAAAAATCTTACACAAATGATAGAAGAAAATCCCCAAATGAGTTATCTAATAATTACGCACTATCAACGCTTACTTGATTATATTACCCCTACTCATGTCCACATTATGTTAGATGGAAGAATAGTAGAAAGTGGAGATATGAGTTTAGTAAACCAATTAGAAACACAAGGTTATCAGGCATTAAAAGAAAAATATGGTATTGTTGATGAGGAAACATCAACAGATGATAAATTAAAACAACCTGTTGGTTGTATTCGTCACTAATGAATAATTTTAATCAAGTTAAACTATCAACTATCTCTAGTTTAGAGTTAGTAGATAATAAAAATTATCTTTTAATGTTTGATAAAAATGATACTAATTATCAACTAGAAGTTAATTCACTACCTGGGAGTAAAAACACTATAATTATACTAGATCAAGGTAGTAATAATACTTTAAACTTAGTTCATGAAGTAGATAAGGATGCTAATAGTACTTATTATGTTATTAGTATTAATAATGGTATAAATAAATACAATATCGATATTAATTTAAATAAAGCTGGTAGTGAGTGTCAATTTGATTTAATTGCTTGTGGTGTTAATACAAAATTAGATGTTAATGTTAGACTAAATAATAATGATAAAAATACTTCGGGAAATATTTGGATGCGTGGAGTTGTTAATAATGGTAGTTTAATATTTAATCCAGTGGGTAGAATTAAAAAAGGTTGTAATCAAGCCAGTAATTATCAAGAAAGTAGAATACTATTATTAAATGATAATACTAAAAGTGAAGTTAATCCTATTTTATTAATTGATCATTATGATGTTTTGGCAGGACATGCAGCTAGTGTAGCCCAATTAGATGAACAGACATTATTTTATTTATTATCAAGAGGAATAAGTAGAAGTGAATCTCAAGCGTTGATGATGATGGGGTTTGTTCAACCATTACTTGATAAATTACCACAAGAATTAAATGATGAATTAAGTGAAGTAATTGCTAATAGTCTTAATATCATATAAAAAATAATATTAATGTTTAAAAAATGTCCTACAATAGTAGGACATTTTATAATTTATTTAGTTTTAATGTATAAATATATAATTCCAATTAAATCAATAATTCCAGATATTAGAATTAGAATTCCAACAAACATAGTTAGTGTTAAAATAGTAAACAATGAATTAGTAATCAACATTATTCCAATAATTACTGATGCGATAATATTAATTACAAATATCCATGTAGGTACCATACTTTCATTTTTGTATTTTATAAAGTATGGAACTTTTATAACTGACCTGCAATTAATAAAATTCCATAACATGCTGGAATAGTTTCTATGGCAATATCCATATTAAAGACAACATAAAAACCAGAAAATATAAATAAGATAGATAATAATATATCAAAGAAACTATATTCACTATCATCAAATGATTTAAAAAAATTTATTAATATTTCAACCCCATATACAATACATATAAATGCTAAAAAATAAATTAATCCTTCTTCTGAAATTAATGGATTAAAGATAAACAGTAATCCTAATATAATTAGCATTAAACTAAATAAAATGCTGTATCCAAACTTTTTTAGCATACATCCTCTTTACACCCTTATTATACAAGTTTGTAGATAATGAATATATTTATCTAAATTATTATTTTAATTAAGAAAAATAATTGTATTTTGTAAAAAAAGATAATACAAATAAATTTATGTTATTAACCAAGGTTAATTAAAAAAAATAAAAAATAAAAAATGGTAAGAGATAATTTGATATACTTAAGCCGTATAGGAATATGGTTTGTATTGTAATTGTATTATAAATATTTAGTTTAAAAAAATAATATAATTTGTTTATCAATAATATTCCCTTACTTATTAGCAATGGTACCATCCATTATTGCTAACTAACACATTTTAATGTTAAAGGAGGAAGAAATATGAGAGATAGATTGTATAGAGTAATTAATCTGTCATTAGTGCTTGTTTTGTTAGCAGGTATTTTACCAATGACAAACATAGCTGATGAAGAGATTAACGAGTTACAAGAAAATACAATTGATGCTGTGGAAAATTCAGAATCTAGTAATGAAGTAGAGTCTGAAGAAAATAATCCACATGAAGAAAATAATTCACAAATAAATAAAGATGATATAAATGGTGACGTATATGCAACACCGGGAAGTGATTGGGGTGGATCAACTTTAGCTGAGTGGACAAACACTAAAGATGAAGGTAATAAAACAGTAGTAATATCAGAGTACATAGGTAGTGCTACTAAAATAAATATTCCTACAGTAATAGAAGGATATAAGGTAATTATTAAAACTACTGGAGGAAGTGCGTCTAATTTATTGTTTCCCCCTACAATTACGGATCTAACTACAACAATCGTTGATGGGAACAAAATAACATTTGCAAACAATTCAATGTATTGTTTATTTAAAGGAACAAATATAGTTAACTTTGATGATTTATCAGGTTTTGATACAAGTCAAGTAACTGATATGTCTAGTATGTTTTGGGCATCAAAAGCAACATCATTGCATATGACTGAGTGGGGATGGGACACTTCGTCAGTAACTACAATGTATGCAATGTTTTCGGGATTGCCACAATGTGAAACTATTGAATGGGATAATTTAAATTTACCAAATTTAACGGAAATGAGATACTTATTTAATGGAGTAGAGGCTACACAAAACATTTTAATTAGAAATTGGAATTTTAAAGGTAATAATAGTAATTTAAATATTAATGGAAATGTTTTTGATAATATATTTCATATAATCAATTCAGGTAGAACAGACTTTACACACATTGATATGAGTGGTTGGTACTTTCCAACAGGGATTACATTAATGGGTACTCTTCCAGGTTCAGAAGTCTCAAAATATCATGATTTAATTTTAAATAATTGGACCTTACCTAGTGTAGTTAATTTAGATAATTTCTTTACTATTACTACTACTCAACAAACATTTACAGGTAGTTTTGAAATGAATAATTTAAATGCACCGCAGTTACAATCAGCTGCGGGGATGCTTAAAGGTGTAGTAAATTGTAGTTTTGCTGTCGAACTACAAAATTGGAATTGTCCAATACTTACATCAGTTGCTAATATGTTTGATGGTAGTACAAGTTTATCATCTATAGATGTAACTGGTTGGCAAACACCACAATTAAACAATACATCTTATATGTTTAGAAATTGTTCAGTATTATCTGATCTTAATGGGATTTCGACATTACCTGTTGATAATGTAACAACATTAGAAAGTATGTTTTATAATTGTGATGGGTTAAGTCAATTAGACTTATCTAATTGGAATGTAGATAATGTAGTAAGTGCAACAAATATGTTTGCGCAAGCTGATAATTTGACTTTTATTAATTTACAAAATGCTACATTCTCAAGTAGCGCAAATTTAACTAGTATGTTTAAACTAAATCAAGTAACACCGCTTACTGTAGTAACTAATGATCCAAGATTACAAGATAACGCTTATAATTATAGCGCTGATAATCGTAAGGTAAGAGGTGTAGAATTCAACGCTAATGGAGGTCAATTTGCTGGAGGAACTACAACAAACGTTGTTGACTTTAAAAATATAGCTGTACATTCTACTAATGTATCAGACATTATAGAACCAAGTGCATTCGAACAAGGAATAAATACTCATCCAACTAAAAGTGGATGCAAGTTTATTGGTTGGTCAACTAGTACTTCTGGACCAATTAGTACTCCTGATTTATCAGCTATAATTGGAGAGACACAACCAACTTTTTATGCGCAATATAGTAATATTCAAATTATCATGCCAGGACCTGATGGAACACTAGGAACAGGAGATGATGTAATTGTTGATCCTAATCCAGATAGTAGCGGAAGTTATCCTAGTAAAAATCCTAATGGAAGTGTAGTATTACCAAATGGTGGAACCGTAACTCCAAATAATGGAACTGGGGAAACTACAGTAGTTCCTGATGGAACAATTGTTACTCCAGGTGGAAGTATTACTCTTCCAGGTCCAGGAACAGTAACAGGAAATGATGTTACTTTACTACCAAATGGGAATGGAAGTATTACTGTACCAGGACCTGATAATAATATAAACCGACCAGAAGATAATGTAATAGTTAATCCTAGTGGTACTAACAAACCTACAATTAATCCAGACGGTACAATTGATGTACCTAATGGAGGAGTTGTAAATATTCCAGCAGGAGATGTTACTCCACCAAATGGAAGTGTAGTATATCCTGATGGAACAATTGTTACTCCTAATGGACCGGTTATTAATCCAGATGGAAGTGTAGGTATTCCGGGACCAAATGGAAACTTAGGTGATCAAGATGATGTACTTGTACCACCAGTAGGTGGGAATATACCAACAGTAGATGATCAAGGAAATACGCATGTTCCAGATAATGGAATAGTAGAAACTCCAGAAGGAACAATCAACGTTCCTAATGGAACAATAGTAAAACCTGATGGAACTATTGTTGGTCCTAATGGAGAAATTTATAACCCAGATGGATCAATTACATTACCAGGTCCAGACAAAAAACCAGGAACAGGTGATGATGTGGTAGTTGCACCAAATAAACCAGGTCAATTAACACCAAATCCAGATGGAAGTATCACAATTCCAAGTGAAGGTGGAAGTGTGACTCCAGATAAAGGAACAGGAACACCAACAGACGTACCAGGTGGAAGTATAGTTCATCCGGACGGAACAGTTACTGTACCAGATAATAATGATACAACGGGAGATAAACCAACATTAAAACCAAACCCAGATGGAAGTATTACAATCCCTGGAGTTGATGGAGATATCAACACTGGTGATGATGTTACAGTAGATGGTGAAGGTTCACAAATCACTCCAGATGGAGATATTAACTTACCAAATGGAGGAACAGTAACAACTCCAAATGGAACAATTAATGCACCTAATGGAAGTGTAGTAAAACCAGATGGAACAGTTATAGAACCAAATGGAACTATTATTAATCCAGATGGAACAATTACAGTACCAGGTCCAGACTTAAAACCAGGAACAGGTGATGATGTGGTAGTTACTCCAAATAAACCAGGTCAATTAACACCAAATCCAGATGGAAGTATCACAATTCCAAGTGAAGGTGGAAGTGTGACTCCAGATAATGGAACAGGAAAACCAACAGATGTACCAGGTGGAAGTATAGTTCATCCGGATGGAACAGTTACTGTACCAGATAATAATGATACAACAGAAAATAAACCAACATTAAAACCAAACCCAGATGGAAGTATTACAATCCCTGGAGTTGATGGAGATATCAACACTGGTGATGATGTTATAGTAGATGGTGAAGGTTCACAAATCACTCCAGATGGAGATATTAACTTACCAAATGGAGGAACAGTAACAACTCCAGATGGAACAATTAATGCACCTAATGGAAGTGTAGTAAAACCAGATGGAACAGTGATTGATCCAAATGGAAACATTATTAATCCAGATGGAACAATTACAGTACCAGGTCCAGACTTAAAACCAGGAACAGGTGATGATGTGGTAGTTGCACCAAATAAACCAGGTCAATTAACACCAAATCCAGATGGAAGTATCACAATTCCAAGTGAAGGTGGAAGTGTGACTCCAGATAATGGAACAGGAAAACCAACAGACGTACCAGGTGGAAGTATAGTTCATCCGGATGGAACAGTTACTGTACCAGATAAAAATGATACAACGGGAGATAAACCAACATTAAAACCAAACCCAGATGGAAGTATTACAATCCCTGGAGTTGATGGAGATATCAACACTGGTGATGACGTTACAGTAGATGGTGAAGGTTCACAAATCACTCCAGATGGAGATATTAACTTACCAAATGGAGGAACAGTAACAACTCCAGATGGAACAATTAATGCACCAAATGGAAGTGTAGTAAAACCAGATGGAACTGTCATTGATCCAAATGGAAACATTATTAATCCAGATGGAACAATTACAGTACCAGGTCCAGACTTAAAACCAGGAACAGGTGATGATGTTGTAGTTGCACCAAATAAACCAGGTCAATTAACACCAAATCCAGATGGAAGTATCACAATTCCAAGTGAAGGTGGAAGTGTGACTCCAGATAATGGAACAGGAAAACCAACAGACGTACCAGGTGGAAGTATAGTTCATCCAGATGGAACAGTTACTGTACCAGATAATAATGATACAACGGGAGATAAACCAACATTAAAACCTAATCCAGATGGAAGTATTACAATCCCTGGAGTTGATGGAGATATCAACACTGGTGATGATGTTATAGTAGATGGTGAAGGTTCACAAATCACTCCAGATGGAGATATTAACTTACCAAATGGAGGAACAGTAACAACTCCAGATGGAACAATTAATGCACCTAATGGAAGTGTAGTAAACCCAGATGGAACAGTAGTTGGACCAAACGGAGAAGTATTTACGCCAGATGGTCGTGGTTGGATAAATGCTAACAATACTACAGTATCAGATACTCATGCTAAAACATTAAAAAATCAAGATGAATTGATTAAAGAAATGAATGCTGTTGCACAATATGATAATAAAAATGTAGTACCACAAGTTAGTATAAGTGATTCTGATTGGAATAGTATAACAAGTGGAAAAGAAGGAACATATCCTGTTACATTTACACTTGTTGGAATAACTAGAGCAGATGGAAATGTTGCAAGTGTTACTCGTAATTACACAGTAATTAAAGATACAACACCACCAACTCAATCAGGTGTTCAAACTCCAATTGTTAATCAATCAACAAAACCAGAAGCAACTCATACTGGTATTACAAATAACATGATGATGTTATTTGTAACAATTGCAATTAGTAGTGTAGTTGTAATTGTATTAAAAAGAAAAAAATAATTCTTCTATTATAAGGAAGTCTATTTAGACTTCCTTTTTTTTATGAAATACAGTATTGTATAAAATTTTGATAAACCAAACTAAGAACAAATTATATTTTTATACATGTGTAGGTTTACACAAAAAAGTAAATAGTACCGTTTTTCTATTTTTTCAAGAGTAAATTTACGATATCTCCACTCTAAATCCCACTTTGTTAATCGTTTACGTCTTTTCTCATCTCTTTTAGTTTGTGCTCCAAGACTAGTATAAACTAGTTTTGTTCGATTTTTTTCTTTAAACAGTCTTGAAATTTAATTCTCTACTTATTGTAGATTCGTGTTTTCCTAATGCTTTTACTATTTCTGATTGTGTACTACCATTGTTAACCATTCTTTGAATAACATCTCTATCGTGTTTCTTTAATTGAATAAACTTTCTTCCCATATATCTTCTTTAATGATATTTTACCAATTTATGAAACTTACAATTTACTCTTGAAATTCTAAATCGATTCTAAGCAATACATAACTATCAATACTTATGAAAATATATATAAATTTAGTTATAATATATAGGTATAAGAATTAGAGGCAGGTTAATATTAATCTGTAATATTTGTAATATAAACTAAGGAGAGTTAATGGCAAAATACGATGGAAGTAATATTAAGATATTAGAGGGATTGGAAGCAGTACGTAAAAGACCAGGAATGTATATTGGTAGTACTGATTATCGTGGTCTACACCATTTAGTATGGGAAATTGTTGATAACTCTATTGATGAAGCACTAAATGGTTATGGTGATGAAATTGATGTTACCATCAACAAAAATAATAGTATTACTGTTCGTGATTATGGACGAGGAATGCCGGTTGATAAACACGAATCAGGAATACCAACAACGCAAGTAATTTTCACAAAATTACATGCTGGTGGTAAGTTTGGTGGAGATGGTTATAAAACTTCTGGTGGACTTCACGGAGTTGGTGCTAGTGTTGTTAATGCCTTAAGTACTAAAGTAGAATTAAAAGTTTGGCGTGATGGTTATATCTGGGAACAAACATTTAGTGATGGTGGTTCTAAAGCAAGTAAACTTACTAAAGGTAAAAAGACTAAAGAAACAGGAACTAGTGTAACATTTTATCCAGATCCAGAAATCTTTGATACTACAGAATACAATTTTAAGACAATTGCTACGCGTTTAAGAGAATCAGCTTTCTTAAACAGTGGTCTTAAAATTGTATTAGAAGATAAAAGAACAGATACTAAAGAAGAATATTTATATCAAGATGGGATTAAAGAATTCTTAAATTATTTAACTGCTGATAAAAAACATATTACTAAACCAATTATTATTGAAGATAATGAAAGTGAAATCCAAGTAGAGATTGGTTTAGAGTATAATGATACTTATACTGAAGATATTATTTCCTTTGTCAATAATGTTCGTACTAAAGATGGTGGTAGTCATGAATCAGGTTTTAAATCAGGACTTACTAAAACCATTAATGAATATGCTAGAAAAAATAACTTACTTAAGGCTAAAGATAAAAACTTTGAAGGTGCTGATGTACGCGAAGGGTTAATGTGTATTATAAGTATAAAAGTTCCGGAAAACTTATTACAGTTTGAAGGACAAACTAAATCTAAATTAGGTACTCCTGAAGCTAAGGGAGTAGTTGAAAATTTAGTTATTTCAAAACTTGGTTTATATTTTGATCAAAATAAAAACGAGACAACTAAAATAATTAATAAAGCTATTACTTCTAGAAATGCAAGACTTGCTGCTAAAAAAGCTAGAAGTGAGATTAGAAAAGGTAAAAATAAACAAGAGTTACTTCTTAGTGGTAAATTAACTCCGGCACAAACTAAAAAAGTTAGTGAAAGAGAACTATTCTTAGTAGAGGGTGATAGTGCCGGAGGTAGCGCTAAACAAGGAAGAAACCGTAAGTACCAAGCAATATTACCACTTCGAGGTAAAGTTGTTAATGCAGAAAAAGCTAAGATTGAAGATATTTATAAAAATGAAGAGTTATCAACAATAGTTAATATCTTAGGTGCTGGTATGGGTTCTGAATTTGATATTAGTAATTTAAAATATGATAAAGTTGTAATTATGACCGATGCCGACACTGATGGTAGTCATATTCAAATTCTTCTTCTAACATTCTTCTATAGATACATGAGACCATTAATTGAAGAAGGACATGTATATATAGCCCAACCACCTCTTTATAAAGTTGCAACAAATGATAATAAAGAAATACATTATGCTTGGACTGATGAAGAGTTAAATAAAATCACCAAGAAAATGAAAAAGAAATATTTCATTCAACGTTACAAAGGTTTAGGAGAAATGGATGCAACACAACTTTGGGAAACAACTATGGACCCTAAACGTCGTCAATTAATTAGACTTAAAATTGATGATATTGTAAGTGCTGAAAGAGATGTTACAACATTAATGGGTGATGATGTAGCTAAACGTCGTGATTGGATTGAAAATAATATTGACTTTGAAAAGGTAGATTAATATATGGAAAATAATAACGAATATCAGTTTAGTGTTGAAGGGTTTAGTGGTCCTTTTGATCTGTTATTACAACTAGCTAAACAACATGAAATTGAAATAACTGAAATATCACTAGATTTACTAATTGATCAATATATTGATTTTATACAAAAAGTACAAGAGCAAGGTTTAGATATAAGAAGTGGATATCTGGAAATGGCTGCGGAGTTATTACGATTAAAATCAGTATCAATACTAAATTATAATGCTAATTTGGAACTTGAATTAGAGGAAGAAGAATTAGCAGTGGATCGTCAAGAGATGATTAGAAGATTGCTAGAGTATAAAAAGTATAAAGAAATAGTAGGAGATTTTAATCATTTAATTGATAATCGTAGTAACTTTTTAACTCGCCCTCAAGATAAGATGATGGAATATCGTGATGATAATTTTAAATCTAATTTTGATGTGGATAAATTTTATATAGCCACTAAAAATTACTTACGTCATTATCAAGAAAAAACTGAAGAAAAAGAGATTAGTGTTAAAGAACTTAATGTGGAAGATTATATGAATCATCTAAAAACATTAACAGAACCTTTTAGTTTTGATGAAGTAGTTAAAACATTAAATAAACATCAATTTATAACTTTGTTTTTAGCAATACTTGAGAGTTTGAAATTAGGTTATATTGAGGTAGAAGTAAGTGAACAATTAATTATAACTATTAATCCAGGAGTAAATAATGAATAATAAAGTACAAGCAATGGAAGGTTTATTATTTTTAAGTGGAGATAAAGGTATTACTATTGGTGAATTAATTATGATTCTTAATTTAAGTGAGGATGAAATAGTTAAAGGAATAGAAAGTTTAAAACAAAGATATCTTGATACTAATAGTGCGATTACTATTATTGAAACTGCAAAAAATTATAAATTAGTTACAACTAAGGATAATTATGAATATTATCAACAATATGCTAATATGGAACATAATGATCGACTTAGTACTTCAGCATTAGAAACATTAGCAATTATAGCCTACAACCAACCCGTTACACGATTTATGGTTGAAGAGACGCGTGGAGTGATGACATCACACCACTTTAAAACTTTAATTAATCGTGATTTAATTAAGGTTGTAGGAAAAAGTGATGAAGTAGGTAAACCTAATTTATACGGTACTACTTCAGAGTTTTTAGACTTCTTAGGAATCAATTCCCTAGAAGAATTACCGCCACTATCAAGCTTTAGCATTGATACTAGTATTGATAGTAGTGATTTATTTAGTGATGAAGATGACTTTAAAGTGATTAGAAAAAGATTATTATCTGATGATAATTTTATTAAAGAAATGGAAGAACATGATTTTAGTGAAATTGATAGTATAGAAGTTAATGATTTAATTATACCTAAGAGTGAAGAAGAATTAAATAATATGGAAGAAGATGAAATAGATGGAGAATAATTTAGAACGTTTACAAAAAGTTATAGCTAATAATTCTGATATTTCTAGAAGAAAAGCAGAAGAATTAATAGCTAAAGGTAAAGTACTAGTTAATGATCAAGTTGTAACAGAACTAGGTACTAAAGTAAGTAATAGTGATGAGATTATTGTTGATGGACAAGTAATTTATCACCATGAAAAAGTATATTATTTACTTAATAAACCTATTAAAACGGTTAGTAGTAGAAGTGATGATCGTGGTCGCACTACAGTAGTTGATTTAATTCATGAAAGTGATAAGATTTATCCAGTCGGAAGACTAGATTATTATACAACAGGATTATTAGTTTTAACTAATGACGGTGAGCTTGCTAACGGACTAATGCATCCACGCCATCAAGTGGAAAAAAGATATCGTGTTAAATTTAGTGGAGAATTTAATGAAGATAAATTAAAACAATTAAGATATGGTGTTGATATTGGTGGATACACTACAAAAAGAGCTAAAGTAAAATTAATAAGTTTTGATAAAAAAAATAAGGTTGGAAGACTTGAATTAATTATTAGTGAAGGTAAAAATCAACAGGTAAGAAAAATGATAGAAGCTATTGGTTGTAAGGTGGTTACTTTAAAGCGAACAGGATATGCAATCTTTGATTTAGATCAAGAAGCATTAGCACCTGGTGCTTATCGTGTTATTAAACCAAAAGAAGTTAAGTTGCTATATAGTTTAATTAAATAGGAGGATATGATGATTAGTTTAATACTTGTATTGTTATTGTTATTTTTACTTCCAGTAGTTGAGTTATATTTATTTGATAAATACAATTTATTTAACCTAAAAATTGAGAAAAAAAGTAAATATATAATATTAAACATATGTATTACCTACTTACTAATTCGAGGGTTAGGAGTAGTAGGATTAGTAAGTTCTATTCCTGAATTACTTCAGGTTGTCCAAAATAGATTGATATTTGTTATCATTACTTTAATATTAATTAATGGTGTTTTTGTGGGAGTAACAGTATTAATTAAAAAATATATTCAATTTGCTTGTGGAGAAAAAGATAAGAGAAAATTTATAACACTAACTGGAGTGTTTTTAATACTATCTCTTGTCATTCTAATGACTCTATCATATATTAAAAATACTTTTGGTGGAGCAACAGCACAGCAAATTATGTTTAACTTACTTGCTCCTGTAGAAGGAGCAAGTAAAGATGAGTTTATGCGTGTAATCATTAATCCTTTATTAAACGGGGTCGCTATATCAATTATAATTATCACATTATTAACAGGTGATAAAACGGTTTGTTTTGGTAAACTTAGTATATCATCAAAAAAATTTAATCGTTGCTTTTTAGTGTTATCATGTGTATTACTTATATTTTCTCTTATTTTTATGAACAAGCAAATAAAATTAATTGATTATATTGTTTATACAAATTCAGAATCCAGTTTTATTGAAGAAGAATATGTTTCACCAAATGATGTTGAAATAACTTTAAATGGTGGGAAAAGAAATATGATTCATATTTATATGGAAAGTATGGAAAGTAGTTTTGCAAGTAAAGAAGATGGTGGATTGTTAGATGATAATTTAATTAATGGTTTAACTTCTCTTGCTAAAGATAATTATAGTTTCTCCGATAAAGCAGATCCTAATCGTATTGGTGGTGCTGCGTGCGTAGAAGGAACATCGTGGACTTCTGGAGGGATGACGGCAACTGAATTAGGATTACCATTAAAAATTAATGGGATGTTAGAGGATATCAATAGCTATGGACAAGAAGGAAACTTTATGAATGGTGCTATTGGATTAGGTAACATTTTAGAAGCAGCAGGGTATAAAAATGTATTTTTATTAGGAAGTCAAGCTAATTTTGGTGGAAGAGATGCGTTAATGAAAAACCACGGTAATTATGAAATCATCGATTTAGATAAATTAAAAGAAATTGGTTTTATTCCACAAGATTACAATTTAAACTGGGGAATGGAAGATCAAAAAGTATTTGACTATGCAAAAGAAGAACTAGATATTATATCATCAACTGATCAACCATTTAATTTAACGCTTTTAACTTCTGATACCCATGCACCTTATGGCTACTATGATGAAGAAAATCCAGAAATTACAGGAGTTCATTATTATGATAGTCTTATCTACAATGATCAAATGATAACTGACTTCGTTGAGTGGTGTGAAGAACAAGATTGGTATGAAAATACTACTATTGTATTAACAGGGGATCATACTACAATGAATAACCAAACATTCTCTGAGGAGTATGAAAGAGGATATAATCCTAATGAGTCTAAGGAAGCTAGAAGAATTTATAATGCATTTATTAATGCACAACCAACAAATGATAAAGTTATAGAAACTAGTAGAACGTTTACTACAATGGATTATATGCCAACAATATTAGGTGCTTTAGGTTATGATATTGAAGGAGATAGATTAGGTTTAGGAACAAACTTATTTAGTGAAACAAAAACTTTAGCAGAAGAGTTTGGTCTTGAAAAATTAGATAAAGAAATAAGAAAAAAATCACCATTCTATAATGAAGAATTCTTATACCAAAAACAAATTAGAAAATATAATGGGAGCAAGTTAATAATCGATGGACAACCAAGCTAGTAATCAAGCAATAAAAAATAGTAAGCATAAGCTTAAAAAAAGTTTAGGTCAAAATTTTATAAATGATATCAATATAATTGATGGGATTATTGATTGTATTGATTTCAATAATGTTGATGGGATTATTGAAATAGGACCTGGAATAGGAGCGCTAACTCAAGGTTTGCTAGAAACGAAGTTACCTGTAGTTAGCGTGGAATTAGATAATGATCTAATTCCAATACTTACAGATAAATTTGGAAGTTATGATAACTTTAAATTAGTTCATCAGGATTTCTTAAAACTAAATCCTGATGAACTATATAATAACTTTGATAAAGATGCTAATTTAATAGTTGTTGCTAATATTCCATATTATATTACTACACCAATTATAACTAAGTTAATAGAAGAGTATCATCAAGTTAGTTGTAGTTATTTAATGGTTCAAAAAGAAGTAGCACAAAGAATATGTGCGACAGACCATAATAAAAAATATGGTTCTCTATCTGTTTATTGTCAGGCATTAAATGAATGTAATATTGAATTTATTGTTGATAAAAAATATTTTAAACCGATACCTAAAGTTGATAGTGCTATAATTAGTTTAAGAAGAAAAGAAAATGAAATAGATAATTTAGAAAACTTTTCAGATTTCTTGATAGATTGTTTTAGCCTTAAAAGAAAGACATTAATTAATTCTTTAGCTAATGCTACTGGGATTAGTAAAGAATTAATTACTAACTTTGTAGTTAGTAACAATCTAACAACAAATACAAGAGCTGAAGAAATTGATGTAAAAACGTTTATAATGTTGTATATTAGTTATAATACTTGGAAGGAAAATAATTATGAGTAAAATTGTTATTATTACTGGAGGAGTAATATCTAGTCTAGGGAAAGGAATTATTTCTAGTAGTATTGCTCGTTTATTAAAAGATCAAGGAATCAATGTAAACATGATGAAATTAGATCCATATTTAAATGTTGATCCTGGAACAATGTCACCAATAGAACATGGTGAAGTTTTCGTAACCTTTGATGGTGGAGAAACAGATTTAGACTTAGGTCATTATGAACGTTTTTTATCACAGGAGTTATCTAAAAAAAGTAGTGTGTCTTCTGGACAAATTTATCAAAATATTTTAAATAATGAACGTCAAGGTAAATACTTAGGTAAAACAGTACAAGTAATACCTCACGTTACTAATGAAATTAAAAGATTAATTTTAGATAATGCTGTTGGTTATGATGTTTTATTTGTCGAACTTGGTGGAACAGTTGGAGATATTGAATCATTACCATTCTTAGAAACAATTAGACAATTACAAAATGAAGCTGATACTTTTGTTATTCATGGTGCTTACGTTCCTTACTTACGTAGTAGTAAAGAACTTAAGACTAAACCTGTACAACACTCAGTAAGAGAGTTACAAGGTTTAGGGATTAGACCTAATATGATTGTGACTAGAAATGAGATACCACTAAATAAAGCTGCTAAAGATAAGATTGCTAATTTATGTAATGTGGATCATGATAATGTAGTTGAAAGTGTTGATTGTGATAGTGTATATAAAATTCCTCTTTTATTAAAAGAACAAAATGTAGATCAAATTATTACTAAATATTTTGATCTAGAGCTAAATGGTTGTAATCATGAACAATTACGTGATGTAATTGATAAAATGGAAAATAGTGATGGTGAAGTTAATATTGCGATTGTAGGTAAATACACACAATTAGAAGACGCATATCTATCAGTTGTTGAAGCAATTAAACACGCCGGTATTGTTAATTTAGTAAAAGTAAATATTGATTTAATTGATAGTAATGAGATTGATGACAATTATGATTTAGATAAATATGATGGGATTATTGTCGCTGGTGGATTTGGTAATAGTGGAATTGATGGTAAGATTAAAGCTATTACTTATGCTCGAACTAACAATGTTCCATTCTTAGGTATATGTCTAGGGATGCAACTTGCTTGTTTAGAGTTTGCTATGAATGTATGCAATCTAGATGTAGCGCATGGTGAGTTTAATCCTGAAGCTAGTAATAAATTAATTGATATTATGGCAGATCAAAACTTAGAACAATTAGGTGGAACACTAAGACTTGGTAACTATGAGTGTAAGTTATTAGATGGTAGTTTAGCTAAAAGTGTATATAATCAAGATATCATTAAAGAACGTCATAGACACCGTTATGAATTTAATAATCAGTATCGTGATATATTATCAAAAAATGGATTAGTGTTTAGTGGGATTAATCCTGAAAGGGATTTAGTAGAAGTAATAGAATATCCTAATAATGACTTCTTTATAGCATCTCAATATCATCCTGAATTAAGTTCAAAATTAACAGACCCAAACCCTTTATTTGTAGGTCTTATTAAAGCTAGTAAAGAATATAGAAATAAATAATTTTATATAATAAGTGATATTTGGTGTGATTATGAGAGTAATTATTAATGATAACATTAAAGAAGCTATTATCGTTGTTGTCGGGATTTATAATCAGTATGTTGATGATGGGAAATTAGAAGGGTATTTTCCGGTTTTAGAATTAGCTAAAATGTTAGAGGACGAAAAGAATGTAACTCTTACATTAAGAAGTATAATTGATACTTTATCTTATATTACTATTTGTCGTGGCACTAAAAGAACTACAGTATTTTCGATGATTGATATTGATGATAATTATAATATTCATTATATATTTAATTCACATTTTATTAAAGATGCTAGAAAGGAAAAAATAAGTTTTGATTTTAGTGTGTTTGATAAAATAAAGGATAAAGATGTAATAAAATTTTATTTAGCTATACTTGATAAAAAAGATATGGAATTTAGTGTTAATGAATTAGAATATATTTTTGATTGTGAATATCGGTTTTCATATTTTAGAGACTTTTATACTCAGGTTTTAAAACCAGCAATTAATCTTATTAATCAAGAAAGTGATATAGAAATTATTAATTTTAAAAAAATTAGAAATAAACCTATCTACACTTATGAATTAAAACATAAAAAATAAGACATCGTTGATGTCTTATTTTTCGTAATTATCCGAAATAAAAACCGATTAAATTAATAGAAGTTAAAAATATAAACAATAATGTTTTGATAAAATTTGAATGATACCAATTTATTTGTTTTTTAGAAAAGGGAAGAGTATGAATAAGAAATATTTTAAATTTTTATCATTTTCAATCATGGTATGGGTAATTTTATTTTGTGGATCATTTATTTTTGATTTGTATTCAATAACAGGTAGTGGTAATAAAGTAACGTTTATGGGATTAGGAATAAGTGTTACTAAAACTGATTCTAGTTTGACAACTATATTTGGTTTAGCTCCTAATTTTTTACCTGCGTTGTTTATAACGATATCGGTAGTGTTTACTTTATGTGTAGTTATTGATTATATAGTTAATAAACAAAAAGATAATGATAATTAATTTATTGCTTATATTTATTTTTGTGATAATTATTCATGAATTAATTCATTTTATTAGTGCTAAAATCCTAGCTTGTAATGTCAAGCTAGGATTTAAGTATTGTTTTCCTTATATTGAATATGAAACAAATAATAACTTATATGTATTAATTATTTCTATTCTACCTTCAGTAATATTACCAACAATTGGAATATTAATTCCAACAAGCGGAGTTTATCTTATATTTTTAAAATTTATCTGTTTGTTGAATTTTATTGAAATTTTCCCTATTGCACCCGATGGGATTTTAATTTTAGAGTCAATTAGTAACATAATAAAAGATAAAAAGAAGTAATATATATAAATTTTGGGGAAAATTTTGCACAAATAAGGTATTTAGAGTTATAATAGTAAATGGAGTAATCATTTGTTTGTTTATATATGAAAGGATAGTTATGAAAAATATTAGTACAAAACATATTATGTTACTAATTGGTTGTATGTTAATTCAAGCTATTCCATATGGTTTAGCACAAAACGTACCACCATTATATATTACACCTCTAACTGAAGCTTATGGATTTAAATTACAAGAAGTAAGTTTATTATTTACAGTTGGAGCTGTATTTGCTGCTGTTGTTAGTCCAGTAGCTGGTAAGTTCTTTGGGAAAACATCAACTAAAATCTTAATGTTAATTGCAATTGCAATTGCAACTTTAGGTTTTGGATTACAAGTGTTTGCTACACAAATGTGGATGTTTTATGTGGCTAACTGTTTAATCCAAGCAGGATGTATTGTATTCTCAGGGTTAGCAGTACCATACTTAATTGGTAGTTGGTTTGATGAGACTAACCGTGCAACTGCAATGGGTATTGCGTTTAGTGGGGGGAGTATTGGTAACTTCTTCTTACAACCTATTTTCTCTACAATGTTTAACAAAGCTGTAAGTAAAGCTAGTACTACAAATTTAGAACCTGTACAAAGTGTATTCTTTGTGATTGCTGCAGCATTCGTTATTCTAGGTGTAGCTATTATATTAATCTTTATAAGAGACAATAAAGAAGATTTAACACCAGATCAAACATATGGTGAACAAATGAAAGAAGCAATTGAAGATGCAAGTGGAGAACACGAATTAGGTTGTGGATTTGCAATTACTTCTAAAGAAAGTTCATTCTGGTTAATGGGTGTTGCTATGTTAATCATTGGGTTAAACATTTCAGCTCAATCAGCTATGTATAACAATTTCTTTAACAGTATTCACTTATCAGAACAAATTGGTGAGGGGGTATTTGCCTTCATTGGTTCAATGTTTGCTCTTGGATGTTTAGTAGGTAACGTAGTTGGAGGTGTCTTATTCTCTAAATTAGGTATCTTCAAATCAGTTGTTATTGGTGGATTAATGCAATTAATCTCTGGTTTAGCTATGTTATTATTATCAATGAATGCCTTCCAAACAGGACCATGGTTAGTAGTTTTACCATATGCATGGGCAATTTTCTATGGTTTAAGTGTATTTATGTATACTTCAGGACCAAGTGTTATTATCCAAACATTATTTGGGATGAAAGACTTTGGTCAAACAGTAGGAGTATTTAATATTTTCTTTGCAGTAGGATTTGCAATCGGAACATTCTTATTTAGTATTATCCAAGGATCTGTAGGATGGACATATGCATGGGTTTCAATCGTAGCATACGTTGTTATTGGATATATCTTAATGTTATTAAATGTTAAAAAAGTTCAAACAAAAGATTACGCACACATGAACTAAAAAAGAAGGATGAAAATCCTTCTTTTTATTTTTATATAATGGTTTTAGCCTTTAATTATGGTATAATATGGGTATATTAATTAGAAAGGGATAACGTGGAATTAAAAGAGACATTAGCTAATTTTGCAACTGTAATTGAAGATGAACCGATGAAGTTTCATACTAGTATGCGTACTGGTGGGAAAGTTAAGTATTATATAACACCTGATAGTATTGAAGAGCTATTAGAAGTTATTAAAATCTTAAAAGAAAATAATGAGAAATTTATGGTTTTAGGACGAGGAAGTAATACTATTTTTCCAGATTATGATATGGATTTATCAATTATTAGTATTAAGGATACAATTGATTATCTAGATATTGATGGAGATAAAGTTCGTGTTGGTGCAGGATATGCTATGCAAAAGTTAGCTAAAAAAGTTTCCAAGCAAGGTCTTAGTGGTTTAGAGTTTGCTGGCGGTATTCCTGGAACTATTGGTGGATGTGTATATATGAATGCGGGTGCACATACACAAGAAATTAAAGATATTGTTTTATATGTTAAAACTATTGATGGTGATGGGATAATTAAAGAATATAAAAACGAGGAATGTAAATTTAGTTATCGTCATAGTATTTTTCAAGAAAATGGTGAAGTTATTATTGAAGTAGGATTACAATTTAGTAAGCAAGATCCTGCTGAAGTATTTAAACGTATGACAGGTAATTTAGCTTATCGTAAAGAATTACAGCCACTTGAATTACCAAGTTGTGGTTCGGTGTTTAAAAATCCACCTAACAATCATGCTGGTGTATTAATTGAAAGAGCAGGATTAAAAGGTATGAGTGTTGGTGGTGCTCAAGTTAGTACTAAACACGCTAACTTTATAGTTAATAATCACGAAGCTACAAGTAAGGATGTAATAAAATTAAGAGATATGGTAGTTAGTGAAATTAAAAAACAATTTGGAATTGAACTAACGTCTGAAATCAGAGTATTGGAGGGAATAGATGCCAGATAAAAAAGATGAAACTTACATCTGGGATACCATTGATTTAGATGATGATTTTGATGAATCTAGTTTAATTGATGAAGATTATGCGCCATTGATTGATGAAGATTTCTATCAAGATGAAGATGATGTAAGAGAAAGTGAAAAAGAATTTGAACACCATAACTTTTCTAAGTTTAGAAAACGAGTTCGTTTATTTTCAATCTTATTAATTGCTTGTTTAGTGGGATTAGTGTTTGTTCCATTAATTAATATTAAAACTATTAGTTTTAATGAAACAAACTTTGTTAATCCACAAACAATCTTAGATACTAATTTAGTTCATGAAAATCAGAAGTTATCTTTCTTTGAATTAATGAAGGTTGAGTATGATTTAAAAAAACAAACAGGTCTTAGTTTAAAAACTAATTATGATTGGAAAAGTAATGATTTTAAAATCACAATTAATGAAAAGATACCACTTATAAAATATGGTGAAGATACATATTATCGATATCAAAATAAAATCGATAAGGCTGTTGACTTTCCACACCAAGTAGGAGAGTTAGTTGGATTTGAACAAGAACAAGCTATGCAAACAATTGAGCAACTAGGATACTTAAATTATAATATTTTAAAAGAAATTTCAAGTATTGAATTTCAAGGTAGTAATGAACAGCCTAATCGTATTTTACTTTGTATGAATGATGGTAATTATATTTTTATTAATATTGAACAAATTAGTGATAAACTACCATATTATAATCAAATGACAAATGCAGTAAAAGCAATGATGGGTCCTGAAAGTAAAGGAATATTTCATTTAGATTATGGAGATTATTATGAAGCTATCTAAACAGCAAACAGTAGATTTAATTACTATTACTAGATTAATAGGTATTCCATTTTTATTTTTAATTAATAATAAATATATATTATTTATCTATGCAGGTTTATTATTTTTAACCGACTATATTGATGGACAATTAGCAAGAAAATGGGGTGTAACATCACAACGTGGAGCCTTACTTGATTTAATTGCTGATAAGACATTAGTGTTAGTGCTGTTTTTAAGCGCTGCATTAAATGGTCAAATTCCAATGTGGGTATTTTATCTAATAGCTTTTAGAGAAATAACTAGTATGATTTTAAGACAAATTAAACTTAAAACTAAAAATAAATTAATTAAAGCAAATATAATTGGTAAATTAAAAACAACACTACAATTTATTGCCTTAGCAATGATGATACTTAGTTTACCATTTTATTTAGAAGTAGTATATGTAATGTTAGTTGTTAGTTACATTTCATATATTATGTATGTTTATGAATTTTTTAAATCATAAATAATGATATAATAGATTAGAATTAGGGAGATGAATGAAGCGTAATAATACAAATAATCGTAAAAATACGACACCAATTAATCATCAAATTAGAGCAAAGGAAGTTAGATTAATTGATGAGAATCAACAACAAGTAGGTGTTGTAGATATTAAAGAAGCACAAAGTAGAGCTAATGATGCTGGACTTGATTTAGTACAAATTAGTGATAAGGGTGATGTTCCTGTTTGTAAAATTATGAACTTTGGTAAGTTTCAGTATGAACAACAAAAGAAAGCTAAAGAAAATAAAGCTAATCAAAAACAAATCGTAGTTAAAGAAGTTCGTGTATCACCAACAATTGATATTGGTGATTACACTACTAAATTAAATCAAGCTCGTAAGTTTTTAGCTAAAGGAAATAAAGTACAATTTTCTCTTCGTTTTAAAGGGAGAATGATTACACACTCTGAGTTAGGGAAACAAACTCTTGATCGTATTATTGAAGATTTAGGTGATGAGATCATTGTTGAGACTCCACCTAAATTAGAAGGACGTCGTATGTTCTTAGTTGTTAGTCCAAATAATAAGAAGAAATGATGAAAAATTTATTAAAAAATAGTGCGGTATTAATGTTAGGGGAATTATTTACTAAGATACTTAGTGTCTTGTATTTAATTCCTTTAATTCGTATAAATGAAAATATCGGAATTCTTAATGCGACAGTAACAATCCCTTTTGGGTTATTTGTAGTTTTTGGAACATTAGGAATTAATATATTACTTACTAGTGAAATAACTAAGAACAAAGATAATCCCACTAAATTAAGAAGTTGTTTAATTGGTGCATTAATGTTACTTAGTATTCTTAGTGTTTTAAGTGCATTAGTTTTATTTATTTTTGCAGAACCGATTGTTAGGGCAATGATTAGTGATCAAACCTATTTAAATGATATTGTAATAGCAACTAGAATATTAAGTATTGCTGTTATACTATATGCAATAACTGCTTATCTTAGAACAGTAATTACTGCATTTGGACACTTTAATTTAATTTCAATTTCTTATATTAGTGAACAAATTATTAAAGTATTATTAATTATAATTCCTACTTTTATTTTAATTGGTAAATATAATATGAATGTCGGAGTATATGCAATTATTTTAAGTATTGCAATTGTTGTATCAATGATTACTACTTTAATTTTATATTTATATAAAATTAAAAAAGCAAACATTAACCTTGCTTTTATAAGTGGTAAAATTAAAATTAGTAATCGTTTCTTAAAACACATGCTAGTTGGTGGAGTAGTAATTTTAGCTGCTAGTATTTATGCAAGTGTTTATGAAATGATTGATATTACCATGATGCAAAGTTATTTAGTTAATGCTGGAGTTGATACAACACAAAATGATTTAATTAGAGGGATCTATTTTACTAGCTCATGGAAGATTGTGTTTATTCCAATCTCCATATCAGGTGGAATTATTACAGTTATGATGACTAAGATTGGTGGTCAAACTGACAGTGATGCTCATCATTTTGATGTAGTATTTAATGTATCATTAATGTTTGGTGTTATTAGTATGCTAATGCTTTTTAGTTTAGGAGAACAAGCATTTAATATATTATATTCCCAAGCAAGCTTAGGAATAATAATATTTCAAGCGTTATTAATTCCGTTTTATATTACTAGAAATGTATTAGGAACATATGTTGTTAGTGCTGGAGGAAAACAAAGTAGTGTAATGATTAGTTTAGTTATTATGATTATAAGTAAAGTATTACTTAACTTATTGTTTATGAATCTGTTTGGATATATCGGAGTAGTACTTAGTAGTATTATTGCTATTATTTTATCTACAATCTATTTATATATAACTAATCCTACTATCTTTAATGTGAGTAAAGAAAGTAACATACTAAAATTAAAAATAATTATTGCTAGTATTATTTGTGGTGTTATATTATTAATTAGTTGTAAATACTTTAATAGTTTTAGTTTAGTTAATATTATTATCTTACTAGCAATTAGTATTATTGTGATTGGAGTAATGTTTATTCCAATCTTTAAAGAAATGGTTAAAGTAAGTAAAGGTGTATAATGAAAACAAGAGGATTTGAATTAGTAAGTACGATGGAAGGTGGAAAAATTCCTACTCGTGGAACAAAAGCTAGTGCGGGTTATGATTTTTATTTATTGGGAACAGTTGTTATAAATCCTGGTGAAACAATATTATGTAACACTGGAATTAAAGCATACATGCAAGAAGATGAAGTATTAGAAATTTATCCACGTAGTTCGCTAGCTACCAAAAAAGGAGTCCGTTTAGCTAATAGTGTGGGAATCATCGATAGTGATTATTACAATAATTTAAATAATGAAGGACATATTATGATTCCGCTATATAACTTTTCTGATGAAACAGTTATATTAGGGAATCATGATCGTATTGCTCAAGGGATATTTAAAAAATATTTAACAATCGATGATGAAGAAGTAATAGATACAGAAAGAATCGGAGGATTTGGTTCAACAAATGATTAATCAACATCGTAAAATTCTTCATGTAGATATGGATTATTTTTATGCCCAAGTTGAAATTCGTGATGATCCTAGTCTTAAAGATAAGTATGTAGTGATTGCTCATGAACATCATCGCGGTGTTATTTGTACATGTAGTTATAATGCTCGAGCTTTAGGGATACACTCAGGGATGAGTGTAACTAAAGCTAAAGAAATTAGTGATAAATTAACGTTTGTTGCTCCCAATATGGAGAAATATAAACAAATCTCAAATCAAATTATGACAATCATTAAAAAGTATAGTGATATTATTGAACAAGTAGCCCTTGATGAAGCTTATATTGATGTAACATTTAATAAATTAGGGATAAGAGATAGTGTTAAGATTGCTAAAATGATTAAGAGGGAAATTTATAATCAACTACATTTAACTTGTTCTGTTGGTGTTTCTTATAATAAGTTTTTAGCTAAAATTGGAAGTGATTATCAAAAACCAAACGGGATTACCGTAATTAATCCGGATAATGCCAAAGACTTATTGTTAAAATTAGATATTAAGAAATTTTTAGGAATAGGTAGAAAGACATTAAGCATTTGTTATGAACAAGGAATATATACAGGAGCTGATTTATATCAAAAAGATTTAGATCAGCTTCAACTAATCTTTGGAGAAAAAACAGGGACAAGATTATATAATCAAGTCCGTGGTATTGATGTTGATAATATCCATTATGAACGAGAAGTACAATCAATTAGTTATGAAAAAACTCTAGATGAAGATATTTATTTCGGTGTTGATGTCGATGATCGTTTAAAAGAAGTAAGCAAACAAACTAGTGAAAGATTAGTAGCTAAAGGTTATGGTTGTCAAACAATAACACTTAGAATTAGATTTGATGATTTTTCGCTAGTTACTAGAAGTATAACACTAAACCGTGTTATCTATGAACCAGAAGAAATATATAAAATAGCAAAAGAGTTGTTAAAAAAAATAATGTTTGCGGGACGAGGTGTTCGTTTAATTGGAATTGGAGGAAGTAAACTTCATCCAATTGTAAAAATTAAAAAACAAAAACATTATAAACAAATATTATTACCATTATTTGAGGATTAAAGATGAAAAATTTTGATCAAGCAAGTACAACGAAAGTTAATGAAGAAGTACTTAATACTTACATTAAAAGTGTTAAGGAATTAACCACTCATCCTGATAGTGATCCTAAACTAGCAAGATTAAGAGTGCAAGTTAAAGAAAAAATCAAATCATTACTTGGTATTAATCATGATGTTATTTTTACATCAGGAGGTACTGAAGCAAACAATTTAGCGATAATTGGTTATGCTAAAAAGTTTGATAGTAAAAAACACTTCATAACTTCTAGTTATGAACATCCAAGCGTCTTAAATAGTTTTAAATATTTAGAAACACTTGGACATAGTGTTAGTTACATTGAACCTAACAACCAAGGTGTTATTGAAGTTAATGATGTTATTAGTTGTATTAATCAAGATACAGTATTAGTTAGTATTATGGCAGTTAACAATGAGATTGGAACAAGTAATGATATTAAATTGATTAGTAAAAAAGTTAAAGAGGTAAATAACAAAATAGTTGTGATGAGTGATTGTGTACAAGCTATTAGTTATTTGTCTTCAGAAGAGTTAAATAGTCTAGATATGTTTGTTATATCTGCTCATAAAATTAATGGATTAAAAGGTAGTGGTATTTTATTTAAAAAAGATAATATTATTATTGATAACATTTTATATGGTGGAAGTAATGAATCAGGAATAAGACCTGGTACACAAGATTTAGCTAAAGAAGTAGCGTTTTTAAAAGCAATTGAATTACTTAAAAAGAAAAGTAGTGATAATTGTAGTTTTAATTATTTAAAACAACAATTATCGCAAATAGAAGGTATTTCTATTAATGTAGATAGTAATAGTCATATAATAAATATTAGTATTAACACTAATATGATGGCTGAAAGTATTAAGAATTATTTATATGAACAAGGATATTTTGTCTCCACCAAATCTGCTTGTTCATCAATGGTAAGTTCTAGAAGTAATGTATTACAAGCTATTGGAATAGAAGATGATATAATTGATCATAGTATTAGAATTAGTATTAGTAATGAAGTAGATAAAAAAGATATCGATGAGTTTATTAAGCATATTACTAATATCATTAATTAGATAAAAAAGATATTTGATATAATAAATTACGAGGTAAATTATGAATGAAGATATTAAAAAGTTAGGTCAAGAAGAATATAAGTATGGATTTAGTGATAAACGTGATAACGTTTATCAAACTAATCGTGGTTTAAGTGAAGATATTATTAGAGAAATCTCTAATCAAAAACAAGAACCTGAGTGGATGCTTGATATGCGTCTTAAAGCATATCAAAAATTCAAAAGTATGCCAATGCCAAGTTTTGGTCCAGATTTATCAAAACTTGATTTTGATAATACAATTTATTATGTTAAAGCTACAGAGCGAGTTGAAAAAAGTTGGGATGATGTACCAGAAGATGTAAAAGCTACATTTGAACGTTTAGGTATTCCTGAAGCAGAAGCTAAATACTTAAGTGGTGTTTCAACTCAATACGATAGTGAAGTAGTATATGAAAACATGTTAAAAGAGGTAGAAGAAAAAGGTATTATCTTTATGGATACTGATTCAGCACTAAAAAAATATCCAGAGTTGTTTAAAGAATATTTTGGCACATTAGTTTCCATGAATGATAATAAATTTGCAGCTCTAAATACAGCAGTATGGAGTGGGGGAACTTTTATCTATATCCCTAAAGGTGTTAAATTAGATATGCCTCTTCAAGCATACTTTAGAATTAATACTCAAGATATGGGACAGTTTGAAAGAACATTAATTATTGTCGATGAAGGTGCAGAAGTACATTATCTAGAAGGATGTACTGCTCCAAATTATTCTAGTGAATCACTTCATGCAGCAGTAGTAGAAATTTTTGTTAAAGATAATGCTTATTGTCGATACACTACAATTCAAAACTGGTCTAATAATGTATATAACTTAGTAACTAAACGTGCTAAAGTGGAAAGAAATGGACACATGGAATGGATTGATGGTAACTTAGGTAGTGGAGTTACGATGAAGTATCCTGCTTGTATCCTAAATGGTGATAGTGCTAAAGGTACTTGTATTTCTATTGCTTTTGCTAAAGAAAATCAAGTACTTGATGCTGGAGCTAAAATGATTCATTTAGCACCAAATACTTCTTCTAAGATTGTATCAAAATCAATTGGGCATAATGGTGGAGAGGTAAGTTATCGTGGAATTGTTGAACATGCTAAATTAGCAACTAATGCTAAAAGTAGTATTGAGTGTGATACTATCTTAATGGATGAAAAATCTAAGAGTGATACAATTCCACTTAATGTTGTTAAAAATGATACTAGTAGTATTGCTCACGAAGCTACTGTAAGTAAAATTAATGAAGAACAATTATTCTACTTAATGAGTAGAGGACTTAGTGAAGAAGAAGCAACACAAATGATTATTATGGGATTTATTGATGAATTCTCTAAAGAATTGCCAATGGAATATGCAATGGAATTAAACCAATTAATTAATCTAGAAATGGAAGGTAGTATTGGTTAATAAATATGCTCTACAAGCTAGTATTATTACACTAATTAGTGGAATTATAGTAATTATAGGTAAACATTTTAATATTAATTTAAATATTTATTTTATTGGAGTAGGAGCAATAGTTTGTATTGATCAAACTAAAGTTGGAATTAAAAGGGGTTTAGGTCGAGTATATGGAAGTTTAAGTGGAGCTATATTTGCTATTATTAGTTTATATCTTTTAAGATATTTTCCTTCACCTTTAACATATATAATACTAGCTTGTATTAGTGTATATATTTTAGTTATTATTCAGAGTTATATTCGTAATGAATTAGGAGGATTAGAAGCATTAGTTGTATATTTAACTATGCTTACACATAATCCTAATAATGAAATACTAATATATGCTTTTAGCCGTGTTGGTGAAACAATACTTGGTTGTATCATTGGTATAAGTGTTAATTATCTTGTTACTAAGAATGTTAGTAAAAAATAACATTTATGAATTTTTGAAAATTAAATGTTAATTATAGACGTTCTATAATTTAATTGATAACATTTGAAGAGAACTTTTAAAACCTAGACTCATACGTCTATGATTGTTAAAATAGTTTCTTTTTCTTTTATAGTAATAACGACTTAGTAACTTGATAAACTACCTCAACAGAGTTATTGGGGTAATAAAATTATTCAGATATCGGTTGTCAAAAAAACACTTTTTTCCTTTTTTTTTTGTCGTGTAAATGTGATA
>DEQD01000022.1 GCA_002359095.1 Caryophanales bacterium UBA3375 | reverse complement strand
TATGTAGACCAACTAAAATACGTAGTTAAGAAACAAAAACATTTAACAAATTCTGCTAAAAAATCAGTTGACATTATTTAAGACATTTTCGCTTTTACTTGACAATAAAATACAAATAAATATATCGGTTTTTAAATAAACCAGTTATCTTGAAGTAATTCTACTCCTTTTACCCCTTCTACTTCATCAAGTAGGGCTTGTTCTATCCCTTGATATACTGTTACATCAGCAAGCCCACACCCAACACAAGCACCAAGTAATCGAATTTGGACAACTCCTTCTGGAGTTAAATCTACAAACTCGATATCTCCACCATCTGCTTGTACATATGGGGCTATCGCATCAAGTACTTCTTTAATAGTTTGTAATTGTTCTTCCCGATTCATCACTACCTCCATCTACATCATTTAAATAACTTATTACATTATTAGCAACAACACTAGCTTCACCTAGTCCTGTAAGTAAGTTATAGTTTTTATTTTCATAAAAACAAGCATCACCAATGGCAAAAATACCATCTACATTGGTAGCTTGTTTTCTATCTACTACTAACTTATTGTTAGTAGTATCAATATTTTTAATACTAATCTGTTCTTTTTGTGTTACAAATCCATAACTACAAATTACATAATCAATATGAATAATATTTTCTTCTTTAGTATCTTTATTAACTAATGATAGATGAGTAACACAACCATTGTTATGTTCAAAACCTGTTAGTGTATATGGAGTTAAAAACTTAGCCTTTGTTGTTTTTAACTCATCTACACTACTTTGATGTGCTCTAAACTCATTACGACGATGTACTACATATAACTCATTAACACTATCTACTAGATGTAGTGCCCAATCAATGGCACTATCACCTCCTCCAAAGATAGCAACATTCTTGTTTTCTAATATACTTGCATCATCTACTGTGTATAAAATATTATTAAAGCTATCCTCATTATCTAAACCTAATTTTCTAGGTTGTAATTCTCCATTACCGGTAGCAAGTATAATTACTTTAGATTCATAAGTATTATTATCTTTATCAGCAACGGTGAAGATATTATCTTCTTTACTAATTGAAGTAACACTACAATTAGTTTGAATTATATCTTCATCTTCTAATTGTTCTATTAAATCAATTAAAAAATCTTTTGCTTTAATAACTTTTCTACCTGGAATATTTTTAATATCTTTTTCTAAATATAAATTAAGTTGTCCACCCGGACTACTTGTTGCTTCTAATACTTTTATCTTAAGACCCTTGGACTTTAGATAAAAAGCACTATAAATACCAATTGGTCCAGCCCCTATAATTATTGTATCTAGCATTTATCTCCTATAGAAATGGATGATCGTTTTTAGCTTTAAGGCGTTTAAAGCGATCATCTACTACTTCCTTAAATTCTTGTAATAATTCTTTATTTTCTGGCTCTAACATATGTTTAGATTTATACATCATACTAAGCCATTCTTCTACTTCGATATTTTTTCCTAATTCATTTGGATCATAAGTAAGTCTAGTTTTCCCATTTTCAATTTCATATAATGGGAAGAAGTTACAGTTTACTGCTTTTTCTAAAATAGTAGAACCATCTTCTTCTTTAGTTTTCCAATTAAGTGGACAGGTAATTAAAATCTTACCATATACAGTCCCCACATTTTTAGCATACCATTGTGCTTTAGCAGCTTTTTTAACTAAATCTTGTGGGAAAGCATCAACTCCGGTAAATAAGTATGGCATATTAGTACCTGCCATAATTTGAACTGTATCTTTATGATTAAAGGTTTTACCTTTAATCTTACTACCAACATTTGAGGTACTAGTACGGTGTCCTAATGGTGTTGCATAACTTAATTGTGCTCCAGTATTCATATAACCTTCATTATCATACTCAAGCATGATTAAGTTATGGTTACGTAAAGCTGTACCAATGGCAGCACCCATACCAATATCAAAACCACCATCTCCAGATAACATCACAAATGTTGTATCGTCACTAAAGTTAATTTCACCATCATCTTTTAATTTAAAGATAGCATCAACCATTCCAGATAGAGTGGAAGCACCATTTTGGAATAAGTTATGAATGTAGTGTCCTTTATGTGATGAGTTAGGGTAGTTAGCACTAACTACATAAGCACAACCAGTTTGATTAAGAACTACTACATCTCCTTCAATTCCTTTTAAGAATGTTTCTACACCTGGAAAAATACCACAACCAGGACAAGCACTGTGTCCTGAAGTTATTCGTTTTGGTTTTTTCATTAAATTTCTAAGTGGTGGAGTTTTTACTTCTAAACTATTTGTTTCTACATTAAAGTTATAGTCAAATCCACCTACTTTAAACTCTTCAGGTTTATATTCATAGTTATTTTTAATAATATTACTAACTTCCCCTTGTGAGTGAGTAATTCCATAATAAGTTTTAGTATTACTAAACTCGTTATTATTAATAATATCAACTAAGTCCTCAATAAAGATTTCTTTTCCACCTAAACCAAAGATGATACTTTTAACTTCAATATCTAATTTATTACTAGCTACTATATCATTAATATGCATTGCTAATAATCCATAATCATAACCTGGATTATCAGCTCGATCTAATACTTTAATCGTTTTAATACTTGGATTATTTTTAAGAACTTCTGTAATTGCTTTAGTAGGAAACGGTCTTAAGAAGTTAGGTTTAATTAAACCTACTTTACTATCTACTTGATCAATTGCATCTTTTGTTAGTTCAGCAACAGAATTAATACCTATTATTAATTCTGTTGCGCCCTCAACATTATAAGTTTCAATTACATCATATTTACGACCAGTTAGTTGTTCATATTCATTTGCTATACTTACAAATTCATCTAAACAATTTTCTAATGCTTGATTAACAAGTACACTATTATTAAACTTGTGTTCAGGTAACATATGAGCACCAATTGTTAGTGGTCGTTGATTGTTATCTATATATTTATTTTCTGGATGTTCTTTTTTTCCTAAAAAGTTTCTAACATCATTACTATCAGCAAAAACAAAAGTATCATGTTTTTGGTGAGAAGTAATATATCCATCATAACTTACCATTAATGGCATACTTATTTTTTCAGCAAGTTTAAGTCCCATAATATTAAAATCATATACACTTTGTGGAGTAGAAGCACACATTAAGATCCAACCTAAACTAATAGTAGAATATAAATCAGTATGTTCACAATGAATATTTAATGGTCCAGATACAGTTCTTGTTACTAAATCCATGACCATTGGAGTCATACTACCACTAAATACTGGTAATTGTTCTAACATATAACTAAGTCCATTAGCACTAGTTGCATTAAATACTCTAGCACCTGTAAGAGCAGCCCCATAACATATACCAGCACTAGAGTGTTCTCCATCTGCTGGAATTAGATGGATATTAGTTTTACCATTACTTTTTTGGATATCAATTAATTGAGCAATTTCTGTTGATGGTGAAATTGGATAATATCCCATCACATCATAATTACAATCAATCACAGCTTGAGCTGCTAATTCATTTCCTGATTTAAAAACACTAATTTGTTCTTTCATTAATCCTCCATTAATTCATAACCTTTTTTAACACCAACATGTTGTTTATCATCAACTACTTTAGTAAGTGCTTGAGTAGGACATACTTCAACACAACGCATACAACCTTTACAATATTGATAATCAATACCTTGTAGTTGCATCTCCATTCTTCCTCGTCTTCCTTCTACTTCTTCCCACACAAAACAATCATCAGGACAAGTAAAGTCACAACGTGTACAATTAATACATAAATCTTTATTAAATTCTGGAATAAATCCTTCACGACTAATACTACTATCTTTTTTAAAGGAGTTAGCTCCTAAAATTAAGCCACCTGGAATTTGATCTTCAATTCCAAGTACTTTATGCGTTTTTTGATTAAAGGATTGAGCAGTTACTTCATGATAACTACATTGATCAAATCCTTCAAAAAACGCATTAATATTTCCTTCTACTAAATGTGGATATCTAAAGCTTAATTTCTCTTCAATAGTATCTTTAGTAATATATCGATCTAAAAATGATAAAACTTTATGAATAGCACCAAAAATAACATTATTAGTTTTAACATTATATTTATGAGCTATACTTTCTGCGTCAATAATAAATACATTCTTACAACAAATATTATATTTTTCATATAGTTCATCAATACTTAATTTAGTATTAACTAATAATATACCATCTTCTTTTAAACCTACTAAATTATTACTATCTTTTAATAATTCTTCTTTAAAGGCAATTAAAAAATCTGGATTTTTAACTGCTGCATAATTTCTAATTGGTGTATCTTGTTTAACAAAACGTAAAAATACATTAACAGGAGCACCTTTCTTTTCAGATGAATAAGAAGCAAATACACTAGTTTTAATATCAACAAATTTGGCAATTTCTTGCCCTAACATTTGTCCTACAGTATAAGCTCCAAGTCCTCCTATTGATAACATTTTAATCTCAAAGAACTCTTTATCTTTAATCTTAGTTAAATCGATCATAAAACTCCCATTGCTATATATAGTATAGCATAAATATATGAGAGTAATACATTAGTTTTTAGTATGATTTATGGCTGATTTTGTCTAACTAAAGATAGCTAAATTATGCTAAAATATAATTAGATGGGAGCTTTATGAAAAAACTAGTTTTTTTTGATATTGATGGTACACTAATACCTGAAAATGCAACAGAAATTCCAACTCATGTAGTTGATGCTGTTAAAAAAATTATGAATGATGGAGTTTATGTATTTATCTGTACTGGTAGATGTTATCATCAAGCTAAAGATATAATTGAAGCTATTGGAACACATAATTATATTTGTTCTAATGGACAAGAAGTATGTTTTAATGATGAAATATTATATATGCATACTTTTAATAATGAGCAAAAACAAGAAGTTATTAAATTATTAGAAGATTATGGAGTTAATTGGGGATTTGAAACTAGAGAAAACTTATGTATTCCCGATACTAAAAGTGCTGATGACACCCAAAAATTATTAGAAGGATATAACTTTAATAATTTAGCAACTAATGTTAGTCCTGATAATAAAGACATTTATCAATTCTGGATTAACGGTAGTGGTGCTAAAACAGAAGAGTTACTTGAAATCTTACAAAAAGATTATACATACTATCGTTGGGAAGATGATTTATATGAAATCTTACCAGGGGTTGAAAACAAAGCTAAAGGGATTGATATTGTAAAAAACCACATTAATGAAGAGTGTATTACTTATGCCTTTGGTGATGGAGTTAATGATTTAGAAATGATGAAAAATGTAGATCATAGTGTATGTATGGGTAATGGTATAGAAGCTGTTAAACAAGCAAGTGAATTTGTTTCTACTAATAGTAGTGATAATGGAATTATTAACGGACTTAAAATGGTAGGTTTATATGAATAATATAATTATTTTTATTATTTGTGCTGTAATTCTATTTATTGGTAGTATCTTTTATGCTAAACATTTAATAACAAAATCAAAATCAGGACAACCTATTTATAATGATGGTCCTAAGTGGCATGCCAAAAAATCTGGTACTCCTACTAAAGGAGGAAATATTTTTGTCATTCCACTTCTAATTATTATTGGTATTATGTTTATTCTTACTCAAGAACAAACTTATTTATTCTTATTTGTTATTTTAGGTCTTACATTTTTTATGGGACTTATTGATGATAATAACAAAATAAATAAAAAAGACAACCAAGCAGGACTTAGTAGTACACAAAAATTATTAATTCAATTTATTATTGCTTTAATTCTAGATTATTGGTTCTATATTACTTGTGGATATAATGGAGTAATGTTATATATTTGTTTAATCTTAATTCCATTAGTTATGATGGGACTTACTAATGCAACTAACTTAACTGATGGATTAGATGGATTATTAGGATTTGTAAGTTTAGCAAGTTTCTTTCCATTCTTATTTATTAGTATTTTAACTTCTAATACATTATTTATTATTATTTTAAGTTTATTCTTATTATGTTTATGTGTATTCTTATTTTATAATAAGTATCCAGCTAAAATCTTTATGGGAGATACAGGAAGCTTAGTAATTGGTGCTTTCTTTATGTTTAACTGTATCTACTTTCGATTAGGATGGTTAGGATTATTACTTGGTGGTATCTATATTATTGAAATGTTTAGTGTAATATTGCAAGTAACTTACTTTAGATATACTAAAAAAAAATATGGTGAAGGTAAACGTTTACTTAAAATGGCACCTCTTCACCACCATTTTGAGAAAATGGGAATTAGTGAAGTTAATATTGATTACTTTTTTAGTGGAGCGCAAATTATTATTTCAACATTAGTATTATTAATTTATATGGCAACCAATGCGACAGTTAGTTTTTAAGACATTACTGGATTATTATCAAAATAATACTTATTTAAATTTAGCTCTAAAAAATATTAAACATCAAGATATCAATAAAATAGCACTAAGAGTATATGGAATTATAGAAAACAAATTATATCTTGAATATTTAATAAATGAAACAACAAATAACAAGAAAATAGATACTAAGACTAACATCATCTTAATGATGATAGTTTATGAGTATCTATTTATTAATACCAAAAAGTATGTTGTTATTAGTGAGTATCAAAATTTAACTAAAAAAGTACATAATCAAAGTTTAAAATATATAACTTACTATTTATATAATTTATTACCTGAAGAAAAAATAACTCCTTCTTTTAGTAATGAAATTAAAAATATTAGTATATTAAACTCAGTTCCTCAACCAATTATAAAACTACTAAGCAAACAATATCCTAATGATTATTTAGATATTATTAAACCACATAAAAAAGATACATATGTACGTTTAATTGGTAAAACTTTATTAGAACCTAATAACTTTAGTACTACACAATTTGAAGATCTTTTTATTTGTAATACTAATGTTATTCAAACAAAAGATTATATTGATAACAATATAATTATCCAAGACTTAGGTTCTTATCTAGTTACTAAATTAATTGATCCACAACCAGAAGATACAATTTTAGATTTATGTGCAGCTCCAGGAAATAAAACCATGCATATGTATAAATATTGTCAAAACATATATGCTAATGAAATTAATCCTAGTAGATTTAACTTAATGAATGAAAACTTTTTATCTCGAAGCATGAAGATTACTACTAGCAATCTTGATGCAACTAATACTGATAGTATACTAGCTAACTTTAAAGATATCAAGTTTAATAAAATATTAATTGATGTACCTTGTTCTGGTTTAGGGGTTATAAACTCTAAACCTGAAATCAAGTACAATATTACTAATCAAACTATTGATGATGTTATCAAAATACAAAGAAAGATAATTGATAGTAGTATTAAACTACTAGATATTAATGGATATCTTCTTTATTCTACTTGTAGTATAAACAAAGATGAAAACGAAGAAAACATTAAGTATATTTTAGATAACTATAATTTTGAAGTCGTTACTTCAAAATTACTAGATAACATCATTAAACCATCAAACCTTGGTTATACACTTTTACCTAATCAATATAATTCAGATGGATTCTTTATGTGTTTACTTAAAAAGAAAGGTGAATAATGATTATATTTAGTCCTGCTAAAACTATGAACTTAGATGATCTTACTAATAAGAAGCCAACATATAAGTTTAAAGAACAAACTAATAACTTACTTGATATTATTAGTAATATGGATAAAGATACTCTTGCTACCTTTTTAAAAATTAAAGGTAATACTCTTGATTTAACTTTTGATTTTTATCAAAATTTAAATCAAACTAAAGAAGCTATCAAGTTATATGATGGTGTGAGTTTTAAACAAATAACAAGTTATAATAAAGAATACATTAAAGATAATATCTTTATTATGTCTGCTTTATATGGAATAGTTAAAGGTTGTGATTATATTTATCCATATCGATTAGATTTTTTATATAAAAATATAATCAATATCAATTTATATAAATACTGGCATGATTGTGTTAATCAACAAATTAATAAACTTAACCCTGATTATATTCTTAATCTAGCTAGTAATGAGTTTTTTAAAATGTTAGATAAAAAACTCATTACTAGTGATATCTATAATCTAGAAGTAATTAGTGATAAAAAACCTAGCAGTGTTTTAATGAAGCAAATTAGAGGTGATATTCTAAATTATAGTATTGAGTATACAATAACTAAGATTAAAGATTATAATAAATTAAGTACTGATATTATTAAGAATGTTGAAGTGGATACTAACAACTTAATACTTAAAGTATATGTCAAATAAAAACTGGAATCATTTGATTCCAGTTTCTTTATGCTTGTGGTGTTAATTCTTCAATAACACGACGTTCTTGTTCATATTCTTCTAAGTTAGGTGTTACATATCCAGTGTGAGAGAAAGTGTTCATTACCTCTAAACCTTGTGGTGTGTCTTTTAAATTAATAAAGATTTCTTTTAAGTCTTGATTTAATTTATCACTTAAATCTTTTGAATTTTGACTAACACTAATTGTGTCATAAGGAATTAAACTACTAACTCCTATTACATTAGTTTCCTCCCAGATATTTCCTTGCCAAGAATCTTGGTAGTCATATCTAAAGTCACCATAACCAACACTAATATCACATACTTGTGATTTTAGTGAGTTGACACTATCACTATATCCTTTAATTCTAACTGTATTTTCTAAATCTTGAATTTCTTTATTATAATTATCTTTTAACCATAATGAAGGATATAGATATCCTGAACTACTAGTAGGAGATGATATACACCAAGTAGCACTATTTAAATCTTCCCAAGTTAATTCTTGGTTATTATTTATTTTATTAGCTAGTTCTTGACCTTTGCTACTAGGTCCTGCTACAATAATAGATTGATAACTACTAGCACCATCACCTATAATAGTTGTTGGTTTGTTTTCATTCCATACTTTAGGATCTTCACTATTAATACTTACACTAGGGTGTAATGCTTGAAGTAGTACTTCTACTCCTTCTGGTTGGTACTTAACATAAGTACCAGCCGGAATAAATCCTACATCAACACTTCCACTAGCTAGCGCTTCACCAACCACTTCATAACTATCACCAACACTTAGATTAATAGTTTCAATGTTATAACCACGGTTAGTTAATTCATTTGTTAATATTGATTTTAGTGGTTCTACCCCTTTTGTAATATCTTCAGGATTCTTACTAGGAGCAAACATAATATCTAAGGTAATTTTGTCATTGTTATTACATCCAGATATTACACCTACTACTAAAAAGCACATTAAAAACTTGATTAATTTCATTATTACTCCATAATACTAGAAAAATCATGTTCAATTACTTCTTTAATAATAAATTCGTTATTATCAAATTCTAGTTTAACAATTGCACAGTTACCTAATCTTCTAGGTACTTCGCAATCTGCACTACATACTTGTAAAAATAATCTAATAACACAAGTATGAGCAACACATAAAGATGTATTACCTTCTTGTGTTTGCTCAATAATACTATTAATTGCATTAGAGAATCTATCTAATACTTGGCTTTGAGCCTCACCATTAAACGGTACTAATCTTTCTTCATATGGAAATCCACAAGGAAATAATTTTTGACTCTCTCCTTCAAGTAAACCAAATCCCCATTCCATTAAGCCATCATCACAAGTTAATTCTACATCTTGTAAATTAGTTACTAATTTTAATGTATCAATTGCTCTTTTAAGGGGAGAAGCAAAAAATTGATCTATTTTAATATTATTATTTGTAAAATATTGTCCTGCTATTTTTGCTTGATTAATACCTAACTTTGTTAGAGGAGCATCACATTGTCCTTGTAGCAACATTTTTTGATTAAAAATTGTTTCACCATGACGCATTAAATATAATGTTTTCATACTATACCAATCTCTTTCTTATTTTTGTACTTACATAATCAATAACTAAGAATATAATTATCATTACATACATTATCATGGCAAATTTAGACCAGTTGTTAGCACTTATCGCATTATTAATCTCAGTACCTATACCACCAGCACCAATTATACCAATGATTGTTGAGTTTTTAATATTAATATCAAAACGATAAATTATTGTTGAAATAAAATTAGATAATAACTGTGGAAATAATATGTATCGACATTTATGCCATAAATTAAGACCTATACTTTCTCCACTTTCTAAAAGTCCTGCTTCTACTTCTTCAATCGCTTCAATAAACATTTTAGATAACATCCCGATTGATGTTACTGCGATTGTTAAAACACCACAAAAAGCTCCAGGTCCAACAATTTTAATAAATACAATCGCAAATACTAGAAATGGAATCGTACGAATAAAAGTAACAATCCCAGTTGCAATATTACTTACTACTTTATTAGTAACATTATAACTTGCTAAAAACGATAAGGGTAGAGCAATAAGTGCACCTATTATTGTCCCTAAAAATGATATTGCTATCGTTTGTAATACTAAGAAGATTAATCCTGCACTTGATGTATCTAATAAGAAATCAAAGTCAGGATTAATAAACCCTTTAACTATTAAGTTAATTACTGGTAATGGATTAGTTTTAATTTGTTCAAATCCAATATCATACATACAAAAAGCAAGAGCAGCTATTAATAATACAATATAAATTATATTAGTTACTTTAAATTTAGGAGCACTATTTAACTTATCTATTACATTACTCATTATGATAACCTCTTTCTAATATTTTTAGTAACAAAATCAATTACAAAGATAATAATAAATAATTCTATTAAGATTAATCCACCTAAATAAGTATTAACTCCATATAATGCATCATTTAACATCATTCCAATTCCAGCACCACCGACTAAACCAATAATAGAAGATGTACGAACATTCATATCAAAGATATATAATGATGTTGATAAATAAAATAATTTAATTTGAGGAATAATAGTATATCTAATAGCTTGAATCTTACTACACCCTAGTGCTAGCGCTGATTCAAAGCTAGATAAATTAAGTGTTTCTACATATTCATATACCATTTTAATGGCAATTAAGAATGTAGTAATAAAGATTGCTATTGTTGCTGAAAATGGTGTTGCCCCTAAAAGTATTTTACAAACCATAGCAATTACAATTATTGGAATTGTTCTAAATACATTTAATACGTTTCTAACAATCCATACAAATGGATTGTTAAACAAGTTAATAGAACAATATAAACTAACTGGAAAAGCAAATACCATTCCAAAGATTGTACCAACTACTGCCATTGATAGTGTTTGTAACATTTCTGGCTGAATCTTAATTAATCCATTAACTACTTTTTCAGGATTGCTAAAATCAAATACTTTAGCAATATAACTTCCACCTTTTTCTAAATTATCAATTAATAAGAATATATCAAAATCAGTAATATTCATAGCTAAAATTACTAATAGAATAAATACTACTATATAAACCCAGATAAAACTTTTAGGTTTTTCTACACTCTTACCATTATTTAAAACAATCTTACTCATCTTTACTACCTATCTCTTGTTCGTAACGATCACCATAAATTGTTTTAAGTACATTTTCATTAACACTACTAGCATCCCCATCAAAGACTACTTTACCTTCTTTGATTCCAATTACACGTTTAGCATATTTTAGTGCTAAATCAACATGGTGAATGTTGATTAGCACTGAAATATTATATTCTTCATTTATACATTTAAAATCTTGCATTACTTGATTAGCACTAACAGGATCTAGTGCTGCTACGGGCTCATCTGCTAAGATAATCTCAGGATCTTGACATAAAGTACGAGCAAGTGCTACACGTTGTTGTTGTCCTCCTGATAATTGATCAGCACGCATATAAGCTTTATCTAAAATATTTACTTTATCTAATGCTTCTAATGCTTTAATTTTATCTTCTTTAGAAAATAACCCAAGTAATGATTTATACCAAGGCATTTGTGGTACTTTAGCAATTAATACATTATTTAATACACTAGTTCTACTAACTAAGTTATAAGATTGGAAAATCATTCCAATATTTTTTCTAAAGTTACGTAACTGCTTACCTTTTAATTTACTAACATCTTGACCATTTACTAATAACTCACCACTATTAGTATCAATCATTTTATTAATTGTTCTAATCAGTGTTGATTTACCAGCACCACTAAGACCAATAATGGCTACAAATTCACCTTGTTTAATATCTAAATTAATATCATCTAATGCTTTTTGATTACTATTATTATATACTTTATCTACATGTTTAAAACTAATCATCTTACCTCTCATAATAAACAAGATAAAATGAATTCCATTTTATCTTGTTTTTAAATAATTATGAATTATTATTCACTTAATTCTTGAACTTTACGTTCAGCATCAAAATCTTCTGGTTTAACTTCTACATAACCAGTGTGATTATAAATTTTCATTACTTCTTTACCTGTTTCACTATTTGGCATTTCGCTAAACGTAGTAATTAATGCTTTTTGTAATTCATCACTCATGTTTTTAGATGTAGTAGATACACTAATTGTATCGTTCATTATTGGTCCAGAAACACCAATAACATTTGTATCAGCCCAAATGTCTCCTTCCCAATTTTCAGCTTCATCTATACGCATATCAGCAAATCCTACACTAATATCACAAACTTGAGTTTGTAATGAATTCATAGCATCACTGTATCCTTTTGTTCTTGTAGTGTTTTCTAAATCAGTAATTGTTTTATCATAGTTTTCTTTTAACCATAATGATGGATATAAATATCCTGAACTACTAGTAGGACCTGAAGTACACCAAGTCGCTTCGTTTAACTCTTCCCAAGTTGGTTTTTCACCATTATTTACTTTTTCACCTAACGCTTTACCTTTTTCACTAGGTCCAGCAATAATTAATGAATTATAAAAATCAACTGGTTCTTCAGTTTCTTGAGTTGGTTTGTTTTCATTCCATACCTTAGCGTCTTTACTGTTAATACTTAATCCATTACGTGTTGCAGCCATTAAAGGTTTAACACCTTCATTTTCATATTTAACATATGTTCCAGCAGGAATAAAACCTACATCAACACTTCCTGAAGCTAATGCTTCACCTACTACCTCATAACTATCCCCAGTTGTTACGTTAACTGTGTTAACACTAAACCCTTGATTAGTTAATGATTCCTTAATTAAGTTAGCCATCGGCTCACTTGCTTTTTGGATGTCGTCTGGGTTTTTACTAGGAACAAACATAACGTTTAGTGTATCAATAGTTTTAGGATCTGTGTTTTCACTGCTACCACATCCACTAATACCAATAACCACTAAAAGTGCCATCATCATAGATAAAAACTTCTTCATATTACTCTCCCAATTTTTATTTCAATTCTATAATATCATAAAATTAATTGTTTTATAATTATTATATTAATTATTTTAAATTATAGTATAATATTATATATATGGAGGAAAAAATGAAAAATTTAACTATGCCTTACGTTATTGAATCTACACCAGGTGGTGAAAGAAGCTATGATATTTATTCTCGTCTTTTAAAAGATAGAATTATCTTTTTAAATGGCGAAATAAATGATGAAAGTGCAAATATTATTATTGGTCAATTACTATTTTTAGCTAGCGAGGATCCACAAAAAGATATTAAAATGTATATTAACTCACCAGGAGGTAGTGTAACAGCAGGATTTGCTATTTATGATACAATGCAACACATTCCATGTGATGTACAAACTATCGCTATTGGTATGGCTGCTAGTATGGCTGCATTCTTGCTTTCTAGTGGTGCACCTAAAAAACGTTATGCTCTACCTAATACAGAAGTTATGATTCACCAACCATTAGGTGGTGCTAGTGGACAAGTAACTGAAATTGAAATCAGTTATAATCGTATTAAAGAGATGCAATCTCGTTTATACAAAATCATGGCTAAAAACTGTGGTAAAACTGTTAAACAAATTACACAAGATTGTGATCGCGACAACTTTATGTTGGCTAAAGACGCTAAAAAATATGGTTTAATTGATAATGTATTATAATATAAATAAAGTCTAGAGCATTTAGTTCTAGACTTTTAATTTTCTGTTGTTGAAATTAGATAGTTAATCAACTGTACTATTACTTCAACTGTTACCGAATTACCTAATTGTTTTAAGGATTTATTATAATTTGAAGTAAATTTATAATTTGCAGGGAAAGTCTGAATTTTAGCCATTTCTTTTAACGAATAAAATCTTCTCTCTTTTACATTTATTGGAATCTGTACCATTGCTACTAATGCAGGAAAAGAATCTAATTTAGAAAATCTTAACCCTGATTGTCTTAGTTGGAGCATTGAATTATTAATGTCATATTCATCCTTACCTACCTGCCATTCTAATTTTTTATTTCTAACGCTCCAACATTTAACATTGTTTTTAACATACCAATCATCAATAAAGTCTTTGTTCTCTTTGTAAATTAACTTCATATCATTAATATATTTTTTCTTCCAGTTTGGGAATTTATTAAAATCTTTATCTTTTGGTTCCATCATCTCATCTATCCAGATTACAGGAAGAGTTCTACCCTCTGGTCTTTTTATATTTTTTATAAAATCTCCCCAAGCGTCTATCACTTTATTTAACTCTTCATCTACAGGAATTATTTTATCCGGTTTTACGTTTAATCTATTCTTTACGTTTTTTAATTCTGGTTCCGGCAAATATTTTTTTTCAACCAAATCTTTTCTAACGCATAGAAAATAAACTCTTTCTCTATTTTGCAAACAACCAACATCCTTAGAATTTATAAGCATATTGGTTTTTGTTGTTACATAACCTAACCTGTGAATATAATTATTAATAGTTTTTATCGTTTCACCATTATCATTAGATAAAATACCTTTCACATTTTCCAGAAGCATAAATTTTGGTTTTTTAGCATCCGCAATTATGCAAATTTGAAAGAACAAATTTCCATTCTTAGGATCTTTGAATCCTCTTTTTCGACCTGCATTAGAAAATGATTGACAAGGAAAACCAGCAAAAAGAACATCAAAGTCAGGCATAGTTGATGTATCTATATCATTAACATCTTCAACCATATTAGTATTCGGAAAATTATCAAGGTATGTTCTTCTAGCACTATCATCAATTTCGCACGCTAAAACACATTCCATTTCATAGTTGCTTTTTTTTGCTGCTATATGAAATCCTCCAATACCTGCAAATAAATCTATAAATTTAAATTTCATATCTCCCCTAGTAATAATTTTCTAATATTTCTTTTGTAAGTTCATTTTTATTGGTTCTATCTATTTTTCTTCCTAACAATTTACACAATTCTTCAAATTTAACATCCACTATTTTTTTCATAATCTCTGATTTCGAGGATTTATTACCTGAATGTAAACCTCTATGTTGGTTAGATGATAATAAAATTAAATTACCATAAGAATTGATTTTTTCTCCAAAAGCTGAATTATATTTAAAAGGAATAATATGATGAACTTCAGATATTCTTCTTCCATTATTATCAATATAACACGTTCTATCTTCTATTTCTAAATCTATACCTTTGCTAATCATCTCCCTACGATATTTGTCATTGTTTCTCTTTAACTTCTCGTTTGATATCTCTGTCTCTTCAGTAAATATCATATCTCTAACCTTACAAGAAAGAGTTTTTCTATTTGTTTCAGTATTGACATTTATATGCCATTCAAAATCATTATAATTTGTTCTTTCTGTATCCTTATTAAATATTGTTGGATCTATCACATCTAGTCTTCCTCCATCATATTTTTCATTAACTATTTGCTGCATAAAATTGAATAAATACTCCTCAGTGAAAATCATTGTTTTCATAAATCTTTTTGGTTTATCTGTATCAACATAACTATACTTAAAATGTTTACTATTACAATTCTCAAAAATTAGACCATTATTATTAAAGATATCATTCAGTTTATTTAATTTAATCCAACAAGATGTTTCATTTGCTTCTTCTTCAGGATCACCGTTATACTTTACAAACGAGTATTCTTTTAAAGCTTCCCCCTCAAAAACGACATAAATGTCTTGTTCTCCAGTTGGTAATACACCCAAGAATACCCAAGTCTCATCTAACAAGGTATCTTTAAAATTCTTTATCTCAGTTGCTTTGAATTTCATCCTAATTCTACTAAAAATAGGTTGTATCTTTTTGTCAACACCGTTTTTATCATATACCAGTGGTTTGAGATATATGTATATCAATTTATATGGAGTTTTCAAACAAACCACTGTTTTATCAATTCGTTTCATATCCCATTTTTTCTCTTTGAATTTATCTATATTATTGTTGAAATATCTCATCATTAGCATAACTCCTAGTTCTTCTGGACTAGAAAACATGTCAGAATCATAATCAAGATATTCAACCTTGTGATTTATCAAACGAGGAACTACTATTTTTTTACTTAAATCAGTCATAGCTAGAAAAAGGTCACTATACTGTGACCTTTATTATATATTTATAATCAATATTCTCGTTTGAAAACCCTAATTTTCTATATATATATATATTACTAATTATATTTCCTAACATAATTTCCTTACTTATTTATTTAATCACATTATCATAAATAGATAAATCATTAATTATTCAATCAACCTTACATTAAACTTTTAAATACATCAACACTATCTAATTGTTCCCAATTAAATTCACTATTACCAAAGTGACCATAACTAGCTGTTTTAAAGTATTGTGGTTTAGTTAAATCTAGTTTCTCAATAATCCCTTTTGGTGATAAATCAAAATTATCCATGATTGCTTTAATAATTTCTTTTTCATCTACTTTATTAGTATTAAAGCAATCAATACTAATACTCATTGGTTTAGTAATACCTATTACATAACTAAGTTGAATTTGACAACGATCACAAATTCCACTAGCTACGATATTTTTAGCTAAATATCGTGCCATATAAGCAGCACTACGGTCAACTTTAGTATAATCTTTACCACTAAAAGCACCACCACCGTGTGCTGCACTTCCACCATATGTATCAACGATTATTTTTCTACCAGTAAGACCTGCATCACCAATACTTCCACCGATAACAAATTTACCTGTTGGGTTGATATGATATTCAGTGTTATCATCTAGTAATTCATTAGGAATTACTGGCATGATAACTTCTTTAATAATATCTTCTTTTAACTGTTGTTGATCAACACCTTCATTATGTTGGGTTGATACAACAACACCAGATATTCTTTTAACATGTTTATCTTTATCATATTCAATTGTAACTTGAGTTTTACCATCTGGTTGTAGATAATCAAGAATACCTTCTTTTCTTACCTCTGCTAAACGTTTAGCTAACTTATGTGCATAATAGATAGCAAAAGGCATATAATCAGGTGTTTCATTAGTAGCATAACCAAACATAATTCCTTGATCACCTGCTCCAATCTCACCATTTTCTTGATCAACACCTTGGTTAATATCTGGACTTTGTGTTGATATTAACACTTCTACATTATAACTTTTATAACTAACACCAGTAGTTTCATCAACTAAACCAATATTTTTAATTACTTCTCTAGCTACTTGTTCATAATCGATATTAGCACAAGTAGTTATTTCACCACCAATAATAATATTTTTATTCGTAATAAAAGTCTCACAAGCAACTCTAGCTTGTGGGTCTTTTGCTAAAATGGCATCAAGAATTGCATCACTAATTTGATCTGCCATTTTATCTGGATGACCTTCAGTTACACTCTCAGATGTAAATAAATCTAATATATCCATATATCCCTTTCTATAGTCCATCATCTTCATTTCTATCTTTAAATATTAATTTTAATTTAATACCTTCCAAGTTAAGGGCACGTTTAAAGCAGTTTTCTAAATAACGTTTATAACTAAAATGCACTAACTTCTTGTTATTAACAAAGATTAAAATCTTTGGTGGTTTTGAACTAATTTGTGTTGCATAATAAAATCTAACCGGTTGACCTTTATGCGAAGGTGCAACCTTAGCACTAACAGCATCATTTAAAACATTATTAATAATACTAGTACTAAATTCAGAACTATATTTAGTATATAACTCATTAATAGTAGGAATTATATTCTTAATTCCTTTTTTATCTTTAGCTGAAATAAATAATATCTTAGCATCATCAATAAATGGCATTTTACTTCTAATTAAATCCATAAACTCTTTTTGTGTATTTGTTTCTTTTTTAATTAAATCCCATTTATTAACAACTACAATAATTGGTTTTAATAAATCAAGAGCATAACCTAAAACACGCTTATCTTGTTCTATTAAACCTTCCTGGGCATCAATTAGCCATAATACTACATCACTTTTTTCTATTGCTTTAAGTGAACGTAATACTGAGTATTTTTCTACATTTTCATATACTCTTCCTCTTCGTCTTATTCCTGCTGTATCTACTATTTCATATTTTTGGTTATCTACTTCAAATTGAGCATCAATTGCATCACGAGTTGTACCATCTACTTCACTTACAATACTTCGCTCTTCATTAATTAGGACGTTAAATAAACTACTTTTACCTACATTAGGACGTCCAATTAATGAAAAACGAATTATATCATCTTCTATTTCACCAGTATTTTCTGGAATTAGCGGATATACTTCATCAAGTACATCATAAATCCCACTACCATGTACTGCACTAACAGGTATTACACTTTCAAAACCTAATTGATAAAATTCATAAATATTATCAATTAGGTTTTGATTATCTACTTTATTAGCAACAACAATTACTTTCTTATTTTTTGAACGAAGAATTTTTGCTATCTCTTCTTCTTCACGGGTAATACCAGTTGTTGCATCAACAACAAATAAAATTACATCACTTTCATCCATAGCAATTAATGCTTGAATCTTAATTTCTTCGTTAAACGTAGCATCTTCGATGGTAATTCCACCTGTATCTATAACTTTAAACGTTTTATCTAAATATGATGCATCAGCATAAAGACGATCACGAGTAACTCCTGCTACATCCTCGACAATCGCCTTTTTAGATTGTGTAATACGATTAAATATTGTCGACTTACCTACGTTTGGTCGACCCACTATAGATACACAAAATGACATCTTACTTCCTTATACTAAACTTATTATTTTATTTACTACTTCTTCTAAACTTAAATCACTACTATCAATTAAAATTGCATCGTCTGCTTGTTTAAGTGGTGATATTTCACGATTCATATCATTTTTATCGCGTTGTTTAATACTTGCTTTGATTTGATCTAAATCACTATCTATTCCTAAACGTTTGTTTTGTTCAAAACGACGTTTAGCTCTAGTATCTACTGATGCTGTTAGATAAAACTTATTTTTACAGTTAGGAAAAACTACAGTTCCTAAGTCTCGTCCATCAACAATAAAATCATTGTTTTCAACAATACTACGTTGTAGTTCAATCATTTTTTCTCTAACTGTTTTAGAATTAGCAATACTCCCAATATTACTATTAATCTCATTACTACGAATGAATTGCTCTACATCTTCATTATTTAATAGTAATTTATTATTAGTATAACTTATATTGATTTCATCAATATGATTAATAATACTTGCTTCATCTAAACTTAAATTATTTTTTAGAAAGTAGTATGTAATCATACGATACATACTACCTGTATCTAAATAATTTATGTTTAATTTATCTGCTATAATTTTACTTACACTACTTTTACCACTTCCTGCAGGTCCATCAATTACTATTAACATTTTTCCTCTTATCTATTAAAAAATAAATATGCTGCAGCTACTGCACATACTATAATTAATACAATTAAAAAATAATCAAATGGAGCTAATTTTTTACGATTATTAACTTCCTCTTCTTTTAATTGTTGTATATCGTTTTTTTCTAATTCGCCTCTAAATTCATTTAATTCTAATGTTGATAAATCTTGACTAACATCAAGAGTTTGTGTATTATTTCCAGTTGTTAATTGTTCAATAATATCCACATTATTGTTTTCCTCTACTTCTGGAGTTTCTACTACTTGCGTAGCTTCATTACTTACTTGGTTTTCTAAGATTAACTCCATAGTATCTTGAACAACATTATCATCTTTAGAGGTTTGAGTGATGAATTCTTCATCATCCTTAATATCTTCTTCATTGATACTAAAAGTAGCTGGAGAAATAATTGTATTAGTTAATTCAACATCTTCTATTTCTTCTTCATCAATAAATGTTTCTTCTGGTCTTTTGTTTTTAAACTCTTCTGATAGTTCTTTAGTTCGTTCTTCTAACATTAAAATTGCTTGATCTAACTCATCTTCTGGTACTCTTTTAACTTCTTCTATTTCAGCAAATAACTCTTTATCAGATTCTCTAAATTCATTTAGAGTTTTATCTCCTAAATGAGTTAAATGTTCATCATACTCTTTAATTAGCTGTGATTCATCAACAGCTAAATTAAGTTCACTTTGGTGTTCAATCTTAATATCATCAAGTGGACCTGCAAGTAAGTCACTTGTAAGTTCTGGTTGAACATCAGTCATATAATCATTAAGAATATCAGCTAATTCATTAGTATCATAATCACTTGTAAAAGTTTCAGCATCGATTTCATCAATTAATTTATATAAATCATTATCAATAGCTTTTTCAACTTCTTTAATTTTATCTTGATTATTCATCCCACTCCTCAATTAGTTCTATTTCTGCTCCTATTTCTAAAAGCTTATTTATTAAATTATCATATCCTCTTAGGATGTGATCAATTTTAAACACTCTAGTTTCACCACTAGCAATTAATCCCGCTAAAACTAAGCTAGCTCCAGCTCTTAAATCTGTACTTTCTACATCAAAGCCTACTAATGGAGTTTTACCACTAACCGTAATTTTTGATTGTGATTCCTTACAATTTACATCAATACTAGCTCCCATGGCTTTTAAGTATTCACATTGTTTAAATCTTTCTGGATAAATAGTTTCAATAATTTCACTCTCACCCTTAACTTGCGTAGTTAAGGTAACAAAGATTTGTTGTAAATCTGTGGGGAAACTAGGAAAAACACCAGTTTTAATATTAACTGGTTTAAGACTATCTAAATCAGTCTTACCAATGTTAATACTATCGTCATTAATTTGTAAATTAAACCCCATATTAAGTAATTTCGATGTTAAGGCTTCTAAGTGTTCTGGAATAATATTTTCGATTTTTAGATTGTCACTAAGTAATGCTCCAATCATTAAATAACTACCTGCTTCGATACGATCAGGAATTACTTGGTGTTGCGTACCACTTAACTTCTCTACACCAGTAATTCTAATCTCATCAGTACCAGCACCTTTAATGTTAGCACCCATGTTATTTAATAGCGTTGCTAAATCAACAATTTCTGGTTCACAAGCTGCATTTTCAATCTTAGTTTCACCTTCTGCTAATGTTGCTGCTAAAATTAAATTCATCGTTGCTCCAACACTAGGGAAGTCTAAGAATATATCTGCACCTTTTAAACCATCAGGACAAGTAATTTGCATTACTGTTTTATCCCCTTGATCTTCTTGTTTAATTTTACAACCTAATTTTTCTAATCCCATGATGTGTAAATCAATTGGTCTAGGACCTAAGTTACATCCACCTGGAAGATATAAACTACATTTTTTAAATCGAGCAACAAACGCTCCCATAAAATAATAAGATGCTCTAAATTTAGTTATCTCATCAATTAATAAATCTTTATAATCTAAGTTAGCACAATCAATTGTAACAGTTTTATTTTGTAAATTAGGTGTGGAAATAACATTAGCATTTAAATATTTTAATATATCAATTAAAATATTAACATCCTGAATGTTAGGTACATCTTCTAATTGTACTACTTCATTTGTCATTGTTGATGCTATAAGTAGTGATAATACACTATTTTTAGCTCCACTAATCCGAACCTTCCCACTAAGTGGACGCTGACCTTTTATTTTAAAATGTCTTTCCATTATTTCCTTTCATTATAAATATTATAACTATTATCTAAACTAGTTAATACTTCATGTCCTTCTTTAGTTACTAATACATCTTGTTCTATTCTAATTCCACCAAGACCTTCAACATATAACCCTGGTTCTATAGTTATAATCATTCCAGGTTCTAATAAAATGTCGCATGCTTGATTAAGGTATGGACTTTCATGAACTTCCATCCCTAAACCATGACCTGTTGCATGAATAAAGTATTGTTCAACATCATGTTTTTTAAAGAATTCGCGACCAATAGCATCAATCTCTTTACAAACCACCCCTGGTTTAATATGACTAATTTGTAATTCCATACATTCACGTACTAAATCATGCATACGTACTAACTCTAGATTACTAGGTTCTCCAACAAAAAATGTTCTTGTTATATCTGAACAATAACCATTCTTAATACAACCAAAATCTATAGTTAAGATATCTCCTTCATTAATAATACGATCAGAGAATGATGCATGTGGTTTTGCACTATTTTCCCCACTAGCAATGATTGAATCAAAAGAATAATCATCAGCACCATTTAAAAGTTGTAAACTTTCTAATTGTGCTCTTACTTGTCTCTCGCTCATTCCCGGTTTAATAAAATCAATAATTTGGTCAAATGTTTTTTCACTAACTTTAATAGATTCTTTAATAAGTTCTACTTCTTTATCTGTTTTGTACATACGCATTGGTGTGATAAAACTATTCATTGCTTTAAACGTTACTTGGGGATGATTATTTTCTAAGCTGGTTAATTCTTCAACACTAATGGTATTATCAACACCAACTACTTTAACATCATTAAACAACTCATTAAGAATTTCTTTATAACCCTTACCTTGTTTAACAATATATGTCTTAATATCATCTGAAATTTCTACTTTAATTTGTGTTTTATATCTTCCATCAGTAACAAAGTGAATTCCATCTTTTTTAATAATTACTTGACAACTAGAACCACTAAAGTTAGTTAAATATCTTTTATCAAACTCGTTATGTAAAATAAAACAATCTACTTGATTTGTTTCTAATAATTTAAAACAATCCATGTTTTTTCACCTTAACTAACTTAGATTCAAATAAATCTAGATTAGATTCCTCCCCTACTACTAGTATTTTATCTCCTACTAAAACCTCTGTACTCCCATCTGGAACAATAACATTATCTTTACGTTTAATTGCTATAATGTTAATATTAAAGTTTTTCCGTAAATTAATTTTATCAATGCTACGACTAACTACGTTTGCCATTTCATCAGTAACTATTACTGTATCTGCTCTTACACCATCACCGAATTCAAAACAATCTAAATCAAAATTACGACTTAAACGTTTAGCAACTTTTCTACCCATATCCATTTCTGGCATTACTACTTCACTTACACCTATACGTTTTAAAATTTTTTTGTGTTCATCTGTGCTTGCTTTAGCAATAATGTTTTGCACTCCACATTCAATCAAAGTTAAACATGTAAGAAAACTAGCAGTCATTGCATCTTGACCAATACCTACAATTACGCGATCAAAACGATTAATATCAATCTCTTTAATAGCTTTTGGATCACTTGCATCTAAACGAAGCACGTTATCTAAAATCTCTGCTGCTTGATCACATGTTTGTTGATCAATATCAATTGCTACAACATCATGACCAGCTTGTTGTAGATTATAAGCAAGTGATAATCCAAAACGTCCTAATCCAATTACAGCATATTCCATAATTACTCCCCATCTACTTTCTTAATTAATTTAACCTTAATCCGTTTTTTATCATCAATTTCAGTTATCTCTACTACGATTTCTTGATTTAAACTAAGCTCATCTTCAACTTTATCAATACGTTTATCACTAATTAATGAAATATGTAATAACGCTTCTTGATCTTCAAATTTAACAAAAGCCCCATATTTTTCAATTCTAATTACTTTAGCTAAATATTGTTCTCCTACTTTATACTCTTTAACAATCTTTTCAATCATTAAATATGCTAAATCTATTTTCTCTTGATCTACTCCATAGATAAATACTTGTCCATCTTCTTCAATATCAATCTTAACATCAGTAGCATCAATAATCTTATTGATTGTTTCTCCACCTTTACCAATAACATCTTTAATTTTTTCTACTGGGATTGTTAATGATTTAGTTTTTGGAGCATAAACTGATAGATTTTCTCGTGGTTTATCAATAATCGTATTCATGTGATCGATGATTTCTAAACGAGCAACACGAGCTTGTTCTAAAGCTTGTGTTAGAATATCCTTATTAATTCCATCAATCTTAATATCCATTTGAATACTACAAATACCTTTAGTTGTCCCTGCTACTTTAAAGTCCATATCACCTAAGTGATCTTCTAAACCTTGGATATCTGTTAGGATTGTAAATCCCGCATCATCCTTTATAAGTCCCATCGCAATTCCGGCAACATGTTCTTTAATTGGAACTCCGGCGGCCATTAAAGCTAAACTTCCAGCACAAATGGTTGCTTGTGAACTAGAACCGTTACTTTCTAGAATTTCACTAACCACACGAATAGTATAGGGAAACTTACTACGATCAGGTACTACTTGTTCTAGAGCCATTTCACCTAAATGCCCATGACCAATTTCTCTTCTTCCAGGAGCTCCCATTCTTCCCGTCTCTCCAACAGAATATGGGGGAAAGTTATAATGAAGCATAAATGGTTTTTCTGTATATGGTTCTAAACCATCAAATGTTTGTTCATCGCTTTTAACACCTAGTGTAACAGTTGCTAAACTTTGTGTTTCTCCACGAGTAAATAAACTAGAACCATGTGTTCTTGGAAGTAAATCAATCTCACTACTTAGTGGTCTGATTTCTGTAGTATCTCTTCCGTCAACTCGATATTTGTCATCGATAATTAATCTTCTAAAGACATCTTTTTCTATTTCACAAAATGCAGTATTAACTAACTTCGCATATTCGTTTTCATCAATCTCATAGCTATCCATCATACTTTCATATGTGCTACTAATTTTTTCTTTCACTTCATCTAGAGCTTGATTTCGCACTTGCTTTTCTTTAGTTTGTAAAGCATCTCTAATTGCTTGACTAAAGTTATTTCTAACTTCATTAGTAATGTAGACTAGACTTTCTTTTGGTGTATAAACAAATTCTTGTTTCTCTACATTTTGTGATGCAATCACCTCTTCTTGCCAAGCAATTATTCTTTTAATTTCTTCATGACCAAACATTAAAGCTTCAACCATAGTTTTTTCATCTAATTCTTCACTTTGTGATTCAACCATAGTTATTGCTTCTTTTGTCCCAGCCATTTTTAATTCCAATTTACTCTCTTCTTTTTGTGATTGTGTTGGATTGATAATAAATTGATTATCAATCATTCCAACACAAACACCAGCAACTGGTGTTGTAAATGGAATAGTTGGAGCTAAATTAAGTGCTAAACTAGCACCTGTAATGGCTAAGATATCTGGTTCGTAGTTTTCATCATAACTCATAACACTACAAACTACTTGCACTTCATCAACATAACCTTCAGGAAATAACGGACGAATTGGACGATCAATTAAACGAGCAGACAATGTTGCTTGGGTGCTTGGTCGTGATTCACGACGTTGGTAGTTTCCTGGAATTTTTCCACTAGCATATAATTTTTCTTCAAAATTAATTACTAATGGAAAAAAATCCACATCATCTTTAGCTTCTTTACTTACCGCAGTAACTAAAACATGTGTGTCATTATAATTAATCATTAAAGCGCTATCTGCTTGCTTTGCAAACTTATTTAACACTACCCCAATTTCACCATTACCCACTTTTAAATTATGTGTTTCCAATTTAACTCCTACTTAAATATAACAAAACAAATAATCAAAATGATTATTTGTTTATTCTGTAACTAATTCTAAAACTGCCATCTCAGCGTTATCTCCACGACGAGTTCCAGTTTTAATAATTCTTGTGTATCCACCATTACGTTCTTTGTATTGTGGAACTAAATCATCAAATAATACAGCAAACACAGAACGACCTGTTGCTTCATATTTATCTGTTTGTTCATTAAACTCTTGTTCACGAACTGGTTGTAATCTTCCTTGTACGTAGTGTTTACGGTTAGGACGATCACAATTATTTTTTGCTAAAGTAATTGTTTTTTCAGCATACTTACGTACTTCTTTAGCTTTCTGTACAGTAGTTTCAATTCTACCATTCATAAATAACTCAGTAGTTAAGTTTCTAAGCATCGCTTTACGGTGATCAGAAGTACGACCTAATTTACGGTAACCTTTAGACTTAAACATCTATCCCCCTTATTTTAATACATATCCTAATTCTTGTAGTTGTTTTTGAATTTCATCTACAGTTTTTGCCCCAATGTTATCAATGGCTGCAATTTCTTTTTTAGTACGTTTACATAAATCTTCAATTGTATTGATTCCTGCATTTTTTAAACCATTGTATGCACGATTTGAAATATCCAGTGTTTCAATTGCATTTAATTCATCTTCTTCTTCAACAATATCATTGTTGCTTGCATTCATTGCATCAATAAATACACGAGATTTTTCAATTGAATCTTCAATATTTTCAAGTAAGCACATATGCTCTTTCATAATGTGAGCTGAATATGATAATGCTTCTTCTGGTGTAATTGTTCCATTTGTTTCTATATCAATAATTAGACGGTCATAATTAGTAATATCTCCAACACGAGTATCTTCAACACGGTAAGAGAATACTTTAACCGGTGTATAAATACTATCTACATAAATAATGTTAGCACGTTTATCTTTACCACGGTTTTCGTTAGCTAATTTATAACCAATCCCTTTACGAGCAGTAAGTTCCATATAAAAAGGTTCATCTTTAGCTAATGTAGCAATTTTTAAATCTTTATTAATAATTTCTACACCTGCAGGACATACAATGTCACTTGCTAATAATTCTCCTTTTTTATTCCCTTCAAGAACTAAAGTAAAATCTTCATTTTGTTGATCAATTTTAACTTTTAATTCTTTTACTGCTAAAACTACACTAGTAATATCTTCTACTATAGTGTCTAACACATCAAATTCATGACTTACACCTTTAATTTGAATTTTAGTGATAGCACCACCTGGAAGTGTTGATAAAGCAATACGACGTAATGCATTACCTACTGTAATCCCAAAACCATTTTCTAGCGGACGAATTTCAAAACTTTGTTTATAGCTTGCTTCATCCCCTTCAATTAATCTAGTCACTGTTGGGTATGCTAGATCAAAATCATAAGTATAGTTCATTTTTATCCTCCATATTATTAGAATTTACCTTTTGGTGGACGACATCCATTGTGTGGAATTGGCGTTTTATTTAAGATTGAAGTAACTTCAATTCCTGCACCTTTAATAGTCTTGATAGTAGTATCACGACCTGGACCTGAACCTTTTGTTTCAACACGAACTTTTTTCATCCCCATTGCATTCATACTTTCAATAACTTTATTAGCTGCTTGTTGAGCGGCAAATGGTGTTGATTTTTTTCCACCTTTAAATCCAGCACATCCAGCACTTGACCAAGCTAGAGTATTACCATCTAAATCTGTAATATTAATAATTGTGTTATTCCAGTTTGAATGAATGTGACATACTCCACTTTCAACGTGTTTTTTTGCTTTTCTTTTAGTTTTTTTAACTGCCATAATACTCCTTTCTTAATTATTTTTTCTTATTAGCCATTGTTTTTCTTGGACCTTTTCTTGTACGAGAATTATTTTTCGTTTTTTGACCTCTTACTGGTAAACCACGACGGTGACGAATACCACGGTAACTTGCAATTTCCATTAAACGTTTAATGTTTAATTGAACTTCACGACGTAAATCACCTTCTACTTTTTCACCTTCCATGGCTTTACGGATATCGTTGATTTGTTCTTCACTTAAATCTTTAACACGAATATCTTCACTAACACCTGCTCTTTTTAAAATTTCTTGAGCTTTACTTTTACCAATTCCATAAATGTAAGTTAATGAAATAACTACACGTTTATCACTTGGAATATCTATACCTGCTATACGAGCCATAAATACCTCTCCTCTCTAATTAACCTTGTCTTTGTTTGTGTTTAGGATTATCACAGATAACTCTAACTACACCTTTTCTTTTAATTACTTTACATTTTTCACAAATTGGTTTTACTGATGCTCTTACTTTCATCTTTCCTCCTATTTAAAACGGTATGTAATACGACCTTGTGTTAAGTCATATGGACTTAATTCAACTAACACACGATCACCAGGAATGATTCGAATATAATTCTTTCTAATCTTTCCTGAAATATAAGCAATTATTTCAATACCATTATCAAGTTTTACACGAAACTTAGTGTTAGGTAAAACTTCTAATACCGTTGCTTCTGCTTCAATTCCTTCTTGCTTCATTAAGGATTTCCTCCTAATTATTTTGTTTTGTTAAGATTTCATAACCATCTTTAGTTACGACCACTGTGTGTTCAAAGTGGGCTGCTGGTTTATGATCAGCTGTTCTTGTTGTCCATCCATCGGCTTCAACATAAACATCATCAACACCTAGATTTAACATTGGCTCAATTGCTAGTGTCATTCCTGCTTTTAATATAGGACCACGACCCGGCTTACCATAATTTAGAATCTCTGGTTCTTCATGAAGTCGAGCTCCTACTCCATGACCAGCAAAATTTCTTACAATTCCTAAATTATATTTTTTTGCTACTTCTTCAATTGCATGAGATACATCAGATAGATGTACTCCATCTCTTACTTGGCTAAGCCCTGCTTCTAGTGCTTCTTTAGTTCCCGTAAGTAAGCGATCGATATCTTGATCTTCAAACTCACCAACTTTATAAGTCCACGCACTATCACCAACATAACCATTGAATCGTGCCCCTATATCGACACTGATAATGTCGCCAACTTCTAGTGGTGTATTATTAGGAAATCCATGCACCACCACATCATTCACACTACAACATGACGCCGCTGGAAATCCATTATAACCTTTAAACTCTGGTGTTGCTCCACGTGATAGAATGTGAGCTTCAACTAAGTCATTTACATCTTGACTACTCATCCCTGGTTTTAAGTTAGCACGGATTAAATCATGGCATTCACCAACAATTAACCCAGCTTCTTTCATAATTTCGATTTCACGTGGAGATTTAACACTGATCATTTAACCTAACACCTCACAAATTTTTTTAAACACAGCTTGTGGATTATCACTCTCTAGTATTTCTAGTACATCTAAATTACCTTGAGTTTGATAATAATCTAACATTGATTTCATTTCTTTATTAGCAATGTCTAATCGATTACGCACTTTATCCGGTTGATCATCATCTCGTACCATTAATGGTGTTTGATCATCATCACAAACTCCTTCAGTTTTTGGAGCATTTAGTGTTTTATGATACGTTTTTTGACATGTTGGACAAAATAAACGCCCAGTTAAACGTTGTATAATCACTTTCTCATCTAAATCTAGATAAACCACATGATCGATTTGTTTGTTTATAGCATTTAGCATCTCGCTAAGTGCTTGTGCTTGAACTAACGTTCTAGGAAAACCATCTAATAAAAATCCATTATTATATTCACTTTTACTAATCTCTTCTTTTAGTAATCTAATCGTTAATTCATCTGGAACAAGTTCACCTTTATCCATATATGATTTTAACTCTAAACCTAATTCACTTCCACTAGCAATCTCTTGACGAAACAGATTTCCTGTTGATAAATGTTTAACTTGGTATTTATCAACAATAAAATCAGATTGAGTTCCTTTACCACTACCTGGAAGCCCCATAATAATTAAATTCATTATTCTCCTACAATAGCACGATATTTTTGTTTTTCACTACGGTTAAGTAATGATTGGTATACTTGAACAATAACCCCAACATTAATAATTAACCCTGTACCGATTAACGAAAGGTTAACATTAACTTGTAAGAATTGGTTAAGTACAACCGGAATTACTGCAATAATAAATAGAATAATTCCACCCCATAATGATGTACGTTTTAAAGTATTGTTTAAATATTCAAATGTATCATCACCTGGTCTTGTATTTACAATGTAAGCTTGTTGATTAGCTAAGTTCTTAGTCATTTCTTCTGGATTCATTTGAATTGAAGAATAAATCATTGTAAATCCAATAATTAAGAATCCATACATTACAATATAAGCAATTGAGAATCCAAGGTAGTATGGACTATCACTAGTAGGGAAGTTCCCTGTAAGTGCTAGTAAAAATTGCTCAATTTGACCGTGTCCATTTCCATTAAAGAATGGAATATTGTTAAATGCATAACCTAATACAATACCAACAATAATTAAGAATGGTTGTACAAAGATTATTGGAATAACTCCCGCTGGGTTTAACTTAATTGGTAAATAACTGTTTTTCTTAACTGAAGTATTTTGCCCTCTAACGTAGTTAATTGGAATTCTACGTTCAGCTAATGTATAGTAAATAATTACTATTACTAAAACAATAAATAAAATTAAGATTGCTCCCCATAAATAGATGTCATGTTGTAAATCAACATTTCCTTTAATAGTTGTCCACATTCCATTAAACCATCCTGCAGGATCACTCATAAAACTTGGAATACTACCTTCAGTAAAATAACTAGTAAACATTGAACGAATTGAAGTAATTTGCACTGGTACTTGTGATAAAATCCCAGCTGTAATGATTACTGATAAACCATTACCTACTCCTAATTCAGTAATGCGATCAGCTAGCCATACAACAATTGCACAACCTGCTGTAAGTAAGATAGTTACTTCTAAATAACCTAACACACTAGGATCAGATACAATAGCATAACCACTTGAAATATAAGAACCAATTAAAATCCCTAATCCTTGCACAAATGCTAGAGTGATTGTTAAGATTTTAGTCCATTTACTTCTTTTAGTTTCACCATCAACCCCTTGGTGTTTCCATTCACTCATTGCTGGCACTAAGTCTGATTCTAATAATTGAATCATTACTGATGCCGAGATGTAAGGGCTTACCCCTAAGGCAAATAATCCCATTTGTGATAAGCTACCCCCACCAAAAAAATCAAATAATGTTGATACTCCACTAGTAAGACTATCAATACTAGCACCACTATAAATTGAATTATTAACTCCTGGTGTTACAATATTAGCACCAATACGGTAAATAAATAAAATAAATACTGTAAAGAAAATTGCATTACGCGTTACTTTGTTTGAAAAAATTTGTTTAGCACTTTTCATTATCTTCCTTCAAAAGATCCACCAGCATTTGTAATTTTATCAAGTGCACCTTGTGAACATTTATCAACTTTGACACTTAATTTTTTTGTTAATTCACCGTTTCCTAAAATTTTAATTCCATCTTTTACTTGTTTTACAACTTTAGTCTCAATTAATAATTCATTAGTAATTACATCACCATCATTGAAACGATTTAAATCACTAACATTAACAGTAGCGTATTCCTTTTTAAAAGGAGCGTTACTAAACCCACGTTTTGGTAAACGACGGTATAAAGGGTTTTGTCCCCCCTCAAATCCTAAACGGATTTTTCCTCCTGAACGAGATTTTTGACCATTTTCTCCACGTCCAGCAGTTTCTCCAGTTCCGCTACCAGGACCACGTCCAATACGTTTACGAGAAGAACGAGAACCTGGAGTTGCTTTTAATTCATGTAAATTCATAACTCCTCCTTCCTACTAAACTTCTTCAACACTCACTAAGTGAGATACTTTATTGATTTTTCCACGAGTTTGTGGATTATCCGGATGAATTTTACTTTGATTAGTTTTCGTTAAACCTAAAGATTTAACAACTTCTTTTTGGTCTTTACGTTTGTTAGCAAGACCACGAACTAACGTTACTTTAAGATTTGCCACGATTCCTCCAATCTTATAGTTGTTTAATATCAATATCACGTAAACGTGCAATTGATTCTTTTGTTTCTAAACGTTTTAATCCATCAAATGTTGCACGAATCATGTTAATTGGTGTATTAGAACCTAAAGATTTAGATACAACGTTTTTATATCCAGCCAATTCTAACACTTTACGCACCGGTCCTCCGGCAATAATCCCTGTACCTTCAGGAGCTGGTTTTAATAATACTTTTCCAGAATCATGTTTACCGATAATATCTTGTGGTAAAGTAGTACCTTCAAATTTAACACGAATTACATTTCTTTTAGCATTTTCAACTGCTTTTCTAATTGCATCTGGCACCTCTTTACTTTTAGCTGTACCATAACCAACTAGACCTTTTTTATCACCAACAACGGCAACAGCAGCAAAACGGAATGTACGCCCACCTTTAACTACTTTAACAACACGGTTAATCGTAACAACTACTTCTTCAAAGTCATCTTGTTTACGATTGTTAAAACGCTTATTATCTTTGTTGAATTTCTTAGCATCTTTTTTTACTTCTTTATTTTCAGCCATGTCTTCTTTCCTTTCTAAAACTCTAGCCCTGCATTACGACATGCATCAGCTAACGCTTTAATTTTTCCGTGGTATAAGTATCCACCACGATCAAATACTACTTCATTGATTCCAGCATCTTTTGCTTTCTTAGCAATTAATTCCCCAACTTTACTACAAGTTTCAATATTATTATTAGTTAATTTTAATTCTTTACTACTAGCACTCGCTAAAGTTTGATGATTTACATCATCAATAAGTTGTACATAAATCCCTTTATTAGATCTAAATACATTTAATCTAGGTTTTTGACTAGTCCCGCTTATTTTTTTACGTAAACGGTCATGTCTTCTTTTTCTTTGAACATTACGACTATCTTGCACAACTACTCCTTACTATTTACCAGCACGTTTTCCTTCTTTACGACGGATGTGCTCTTCTTTATATTTAATTCCTTTACCTTTGTATGGTTCAGGTGGTCTTACTTTACGAATGTTAGCGGCAAATTCACCAACTAATTGTTTATCAATTCCATTAATAATTAAACTTGTATTACTTGGTGCTTCTGCACTAAGTCCTTCAGGTACTTCAATTTCTACAGGGTGTGAGTAACCAACATTTAAAGTAATTTTTTTACCACTTACTTGTACACGGTATCCTACCCCATTTAATTCTAATTCTTTACTAAATCCTTCACTAACACCAACTAACATATTTTTAATTAATGCTGTTGTTGTACCGTGAATTGATTTTGTAAATTTATTTTCATTACTTCTTGTAACTTTTACATTACCATCTTCTACAACTACACTTAAATCACTGTTTACCTTTAAATCTAAACTACCTTTACTACCTTTAACATTAACAACTTGATTATTAACATTAACTTCTACTCCACTAGGGATACTAAGTATTTGATTACCAATTCTTGACATAATTATTAATTACCAAACGTAGGCAATTACTTCACCCCCAATTTTGTTTTCACGAGCTTCTTTATCAGTCATTAATCCTTTTGATGTAGTTAAAATAGCTGTCCCTAATCCATTGTATACATAAGGAACTTTGTCACTTTCAACATAAATTCTTAACCCTGGTTTAGAAATACGTTTAATCCCGTTAATTACACGGCGATTTCCTTTGTATTTTAATTTAACTGTAATTGTTTTTTTGTTGTTTTCTAATTCATTAACACTAAATCCACCAATAAAACCTTCACGTTCTAAGATTTTTAAGATTTCAATCTTGAATTTCGAAGCAGGAAATTCTAATGATTCGTGACGTTCTTTATTAGCGTTACGGATACGTGTTAGCATATCTGCAATTGGATCTGTCATTGCCATAATTTATTCCTCCAATCTTACCAACTGGCTTTTTTAACACCAGGTAATTTTCCTTCATGAGCTAACTCACGAAAACAAATACGACAAATTCCGAATTTACGAATTACTGCGTGTGGACGACCACAACGATTACATCTAGTATATTCACGAACTTTAAATTTTTGTTTTCTTTGTTGTTTTGCTACCATTGATTTTTTTGCCATATTACTCTCCTCGCTTACTAAAAGGCATTCCTATTGCTTCTAATAGTTTTAAACCTTCTTCATTTGTTTTAGCACTAGTAACAATTGTGATATCCATCCCTAAAACTTTAGAAATTTTATCATAATCAATTTCACTAAAAATTGTTTGTTCACTAACACCTAATGTATAGTTTCCATGACCATCAAACGCTTTTGGATTAAGCCCTTGAAAATCACGTACACGAGGAAGGGCAATTGCGATTAATTTATCTAAAAAGTTATACATGTTTTTACCACGTAAAGTAACTTTACAACCAATTGCTTGACCTTCTCTTAATTTAAATCCAGCAATTGAATTCTTAGCTTTAGTAACAACAGGTCGTTGTCCTGAAATCATTTTTAACTCTTCAATAGCTTCATCTAAAATTTTAGAATTACCTGTTGCTTCTCCAAGTCCCATATTAATTACAACTTTCTTAATTTTTGGCACTTGCATACTTGAACTGTAACCAAAATCTTTCATTAATTCAGATTTTGCACTAGATTCATATTTTTCTTGAATAAAAGACATCTACCCTCCTTACTCTACTTCTTTATTAGTTTTAACTAATTTACGAACTTTTACTCGCTTATCTTTTTCTTCTTTAACTTCAAATTTTACACGACTAGCTTGTTTAGTTTTTTTATCATATAAATTAACGTTTGACGCATCAATTGGACGTTCAACCTCAATGATTGTTCCATCGAAACTCGCATTACTCTTTTGTGTTTTTTTAACAAGAGCAATTCCTTCAACAATAATTTTGTTGTTAGGAAGAATTTCTTTAACAGTCCCTGTTTTACCTTTATCTTTACCAGCGATAACGATTACTTCATCACCTTTTCTTAGATACATATTTCTCCTTATAAAACCTCTGGAGCTAGTGAAACAATACGGTTATAACCTTTATCTCTTAATTCACGAGCTACTGGTCCAAAAATACGTGTACCACGAGGTCCTTTATCATCTTTTACTATTACACAAGCATTTTCATCAAAGCTAATGTAGCTTCCATCTTTACGGTGAGTTTTACTTACAGTTCTAACAACTACAGCTTTAACCACATCACCTTTTTTAACAGCTGCTCCTGGAATAGCTTTCTTAACAGTTACTACGACTTGGTCACCAACACGTGCATATTTACGTTTAGAACCACCAAGTACTTTAATAGTTAACACTTCTTTAGCACCACTATTATCAGCAACTTTCATTCTAGTTTCTTGTTGTATCATGATTTCACCTACTTTCCTACTAGCTTATTGCTTTTTCAACCACTTTAACTAAACGACTACGTTTAGTAGCTGATAATGGTCTAGTTTCCATACATAAAACAATATCACCAACGCGTGCTTCGTTATTTTCATCATGAGCTTTGTATTTTTTAGATACTTTTACTTTTTTCTTATAAACTGGGTGTTCAACACTACGTTCTACTAAAACAGTAATAGTTTTATCCATTTTATCAGAGACCACTTTTCCAGTGAAAGTTCTACGACGATTTCTTTCCATAGACTATGCCTCCTTATTTTCTTTCTTTTTTTGATTTAAAGCTGTTTTTAAAATTGCAATATTTTTCTTAACACTTTTAATTCTTGCGGTATCTTCTAAATTACCTGTAGCAAGAGAAACTCTTAATTCTAATGATTCTTTTTTTAGTTCTTCAATTTTTTTGTTAATATCTTCAACACTTAAATTAAGAACATCTGCCATTTTTAATTTTTTCATTAACGATCACCTTCTTTTTTTATGATCTTACTTTTAACCGGTAATTTATGAGCAGCTAAACGAAGTGCTTCACGAGCTACCTCTTCACTAACACCAGCAATTTCAAACATTACTCTTCCTGGTTCTACTGGTGCTACCCACTCTTCTACATTACCTTTACCGCTACCCATACGTACCTCAAGAGGTTTTTTAGTAAGTGGACGAGAAGGGAATATTTTAATCCATACTTGTCCGTTACGTTTCATATAACGTGTCATTGCAATACGAGCAGCTTCGATTTGACGGTTTGTTACATATGCTTTAGTTGTAGCTTGAAGTCCGTATTCACCAAATACAACTTCAGTACCACGTTTAGCATGGTCTTTTAATTTAGGTCTAAATTCTTTTCTGTGTTTAGTTCTTTTTGGTACTAACATTATTTACTCTCCTTAGTAGGTAAAACCTCACCTTTATAGATCCAAACTTTTACACCTAAAAGACCATAAGTAGTTAGTGCTTCACCTAAAGCGTAATCAATATCAGCTCTAATGGTTTGAAGTGGTACATTACCTTCAGTATACCCTTCACTACGAGCCATTTCTACTCCACCTAAACGCCCAGAGATTTTAGTTTTAATCCCTTTAGCACCCGCTTTCATTACATTACGGATTGCTTTTTTTTGCGCAATACGGAAGTTAGCACGATTCTCTAATTGACGAGCAATCATATCTGCTACTACTTGAGCATCTAAATCAATATTTTCAACTTCTGTTACCTCAATATTAATTTTTGTTCCTTTATCAACAATACGAGAGATACGTTTTTCTAATTCTTTTACGTTTTCTCCGTTTTGTCCTAATACTACACCTGGACGAGCTGCAACAATATTAACTTTAATGTTTCCTTCAGTTCTTTCAATTTTAACTTTAGAAACGAATGCATCTCTTAATTCTTTGTGTAAGTATTTACGAATTTTTTCATCTTGATCAACGAATTTCGCGTAATCTTTTTCAGCATACCATGTTGAATCCCAATCACGGATTACACCAACACGAAACCCATTAGGATTTACTTTTTGACCCATATTACGCCTCCTTTCTTTCACCTAATTCAATAGTGATGTGTGATGTTCTTTTGTTAATTGCACTTGCACGACCTTGAGCACGAGGACGAATACGTTTTAATGTAGGTCCCTCGTTAGCAAATGCTTTAGTGATACATAAAGTATCTAAGTTAAATTCCGCTTTACCTTCATCGTTAAGATTTTGAGCATTTGCAAGAGCCGAATTAATTAATTTATAAACAATTTTACTAGCTTTTTTATCAGTATTATTAACAATATTGATTGCTTCAGCTACTGGTTTATTACGAATTAAATCTAGAACTAAACGAACTTTTCTAGGAGCAATTCTTTGCATTCTTGCAGTTGCTACCGGCTTATATTCTTTTGCAGTTTCTTTCTTAGCCATCTTTCCTCCTTAACTATTTTTTAGTTTTTTTATCTTCACCATGACCATGGTAAGTTCTTGTTGGAGCAAATTCTCCTAATTTGTGACCAACCATATCTTCTGTTACATAAACAGGTACGTGTTCTCTACCGTTATGCACACCAAATGTGTGTCCTACGAATTGAGGGAAAATAGTACTACGACGAGACCAGGTTTTAATTACTTCACCTGTTTTATCTCCCATCGCTTCTACTTTTTTCATTAAGTGGTCATCACAAAATGGTCCTTTTTTTAAACTACGAGCCATTACGTCCTCCTATCCACTATTTTTCATTTCTTCTACGAACAATGTATTTATTACTTTGTTTATTTTTCTTACGAGTTTTTAAACCTAAAGCTGGTTTACCCCAAGGAGTAAGTGGTGATTTACGACCAACTGGCGCTCTACCTTCTCCCCCTCCGTGTGGGTGATCATTAGGGTTCATTACAGATCCTCGAACTGTAGGTCTAATCCCCATGTGACGTTTACGTCCAGCTTTACCAATTTTAACAAGTTCGTGACTTTCGTTACCAACCTCACCGATTGTTGCACGACAAGTTGCTAAAATTTTTCTTACTTCTCCTGAAGTTAAACGAATTAATACGTATTTACCTTCTTTACCAAGTAATTGTGCACTACTACCAGCACTACGAACTAATTGTCCACCTTTTCCCGGTTTTAATTCAATATTATGAATTAATGTACCCATTGGAATATCACTTAGTGGCATCGCATTACCAGTTTTAATATCTTTATTACGACCTGATTCAATCACATCTCCTACTTTAATTCCTTTTGGAGCGATAATATATCTTTTCTCCCCATCAGCATAGTTAATTAAAGCAATGTTAGCACTACGATTTGGATCATATTCAATCGTAGCAACTTTACCGATAATATCATCTTTATTACGTTTGAAGTCAATAATACGATATTTACGTTTGGCTCCACCTCCACGGTGACGCACTGTTATTTTACCTTGATTATTTCTACCAGCATTCTTTTTAAGATTTACTGTTAGTGGTTTATAAGGCTTATCAGTTGTTAACTCTTGTTTGTAATCTAATACAGACATGTTACGACGACCATTTGTCGTTGGTTTATATACTTTAACAGCCATAACCTTTCCTCCTATTTTTGTTTATCTATTATTCACCAAAGTTGATTGCTTCAATATCATTACTTTGTAATGTTAAGCTAACTCTAGCTTTTTTAAATCCTTTTTTATAACCAGAATAGCGACCTACACGACGTGGACGTGGTTTTTGGTTAATAATTTTAACATCTTTTACTTCCACACCGAATAATTTTTCAACCGCTTGTTTAATTGTTGTTTTGTTTGATTCTTTACTTACTTCAAAATAGTAAACTTTGTTTTCTAAATCTAACATAGTTTTTTCTGTAATAATCGGTTTTTTGATAATGTTGTATGGGTCATTATCAAAACGAGCGTTACGATTATCTACACGTTTTTGACTAAAACTTCTACGACTAATACTTTTACTCATTATCCTAAAACCTCCTCAATTTTTTTAACAGCATCAACGCTTAAAACTAATTTATTAACATTCATAATGTCTAACACATTAATTTCATTTGCCTCTAATACTAACACGTTAACAACATTGTTACTTGATCTTACTAAGTTTTCACTAAGTTCTGATCCAACGAATAATCCTTTACGTTCAACACCTAAAGCATTAACTACTTTCATAAAATCTTTTGTTTTTGGTTCTTTTACTTCTAGTTTGTCAACTACAACTAATTCGTTGTTTTGTAATTTTAAACTAAGAGCACTACGAAGAGCTAATCTACGCACTTTCTTATTCATTTTTAAAGTGTATTTTCTTGGAGTTGGTCCAAATACTACACCACCACCACGCCATTGCGGAGCTCTAATTGTACCTTGACGAGCACGACCAGTTCCTTTTTGACGCCATGGTTTACGACCACCACCACTTACAGCGCTACGGTTTTTAACACTGTGAGTCCCTTGACGCACATTAGCACGCTGTAGCATCACTGCATCAAATAACGCTTGTTCATTTGGTGTGATGGCAAATACACTATCATTTAAATCAATTGAATCTACTTTTTTACCATTTACATCTAATACATCAATTTTTGCCATACTGCCTCCTTATTATTCTTCATTTGTAGTAGTTTCTTCTACATATGAAATTAATTCTTTGTTTTGCGCTCTACCATTATCTTTGATTGCAGCTTTAATCGTTACAAAAGATTTTTTAGCACCAGGTACATTACCTTTAATAATTAAAGCATTACGTTTTGTATCTACTTTAACAATTTCTAAGTTTTGAGTAGTTACAGTTTTAGCACCCATGTGTCCTGGTAAGTTTTTACCTTTAAATACTTGTGGTGCTACCGCTCCCATTGAACCTGGACGTCTATGGTAACGTGAACCGTGACTCATTGGTCCTCTTGATTGGTTGTGACGTTTAATCGCACCTTGGAATCCTTTACCTTTTGAAGTTCCTTGTACGTCAACAATTTCACCATCACTAAAGATATCTACTTTTAATTCTTGACCAAGTGTATAATTTCCGACTTCTTCTTCACTAACAACAAATTCACGATAAACACGTTTACCAGTATCTAAACCTGCTTTTTTAACATGTCCTAATTCTGGTTTGTTTGTATGTTTTTCTTTTTTATCTTCAACACCAATTTGAATAGCATTGTATCCATCTGTTTCTGTTGTTTTAATTTGTGTAATTACATTTGGTTCTATCTCAACGATTGTTACAGGAATAACAGTTCCATCAGTAGCAAACATTTGAGACATTCCGATTTTTCTTCCTACTAATCCTTTCATCATCGAACACCTCTTTTCTTTTTTCTATGTGTCATAATGTTTCTGTAATTTTCTACATCTTAACTTCAACAAGTACCCCAGCTGGGATAGCAATACGTCCTAAAACTTCTTGAATATCATTATTCATGTTTTCAATTTCAATTAGACGTTTGTGTGTTCTAATTTCAAATTGTTCACGAGAAGTTTTAAAATTGTGCACTGCTCTAATAATTGTGTAAATGTTTTTATCAGTTGGTAATGGAATAGGTCCACTAATTTTTCCACCAGCACTTTGCACTTGTGAAACGATTTTTTCAACTGATGCATCTACTAACTTATGATCATAACCTTTAAGTTTGATTTTAACACTATTTGCCATCATACTCCTTTCATATTGTTTTATTTACATGGTGTCGGGTGTGTTAAAAACTTAACTCACCAATAGATAAAACACCAAATTTATTATATAACTTTTCATTTGCTTTGTCAATCTATTTCTTATTAATTTTTTGATTTTTTTGATAATTTTAAAAAATAATAGAAAATTAGGGCTAAAACCCTAATTTTTACATATATTTAGTTAATATTACCTGTATTTAAAAAGTTTAAGATATCTTTTTGAATCATATCATGTTCTTTTTCAAAAAGTAATTCATGTCTTAATGTTGGATATATTTTAGTTTCAACATTTAAATATCCTGTATCTTTTAACTTTTTAACTGTGTTTCTAATCCCTCTTTTACCTTTAATGATTGGATCATCTTCACCAACAAAAATAGCTATTGGTTTATTTGGATCTAATGCTTTGTATTTGGGTTTAACTATTTCTTTAACCCCGGTTAAGACATTTTTATAATATCCTAAACTAAATCTAAACCCACATAAAGGATCTTGTTTGTAATTTGCTACATTATCTTGATTTTTACTGATCCAACTAAGACTAGGATATTTGATTTCTGTTCCAACCCCAAAGAATAATAATTCAAATAAAGGAGAATAACCATTAATTCCTTTAAACATTCTTAAGCATTTATTTAACATCATCCCACTAATATACATCTTAGTTGGTGGTGGTGTTCCCATTAAAACAAGTTTATCAATTTTTTCTTCATCACGATTATAAACATTTCTTGCTAAAATTGAACCCATTGAATGACCAATTAGATATAATTCTAGATTAGGATACTTACTTTTCATCGCATCCATTTCATCTTCAACTTGCTTAATTAATAATTCCCATCCATTATCTTTATCTAGATGACCTAATTCTTGGGCATACTCTCCATGACCTAATAAGTCAAAGGTTCTCACGACATAACCATTGTTTGCTAAAAACTTAGCAAACTCATCATAACGATTGTGATGTTCCTTCATTCCATGAATTATCACTACTATCGCTTTGGGATTAGTAGGAATAAAAGTTGTTTCATTTTTATGATTAATTATTTTCATCTCTTACCTTTATTCCAAGCTCATCTAATTGTTCATTATCTATTAATGATGGTGCTTCCATCATTAAATCAACAGCTTTATTATTTTTAGGGAATGCGATTACATCACGAATACTATCACTACCTGTTAGAATCATTGCAAAACGATCTAATCCTAGTGCTACCCCTCCATGGTATGGTGCTCCATAACTATAAGCTTCAATAAAGAAGGAGAATTTTTCTTTTATTTCTTTTTCATCCATATTCAGTAACTCAAACATTTGGTGTTGTAGTTTTGGATTATTAATTCGAATACTACCTCCACCTAATTCATAACCATTTAATACTATATCATAAGCTTGTGCTTTTGTCTCAATTGGATTAGCACTAAACTCTTCATTAGCTGGCATTGTAAATGGGTGGTGCATTGCAAATAAACGATTTAATTCTTCATCATATTCAAACATTGGCCAATCAACAACCCATAAGAAATTATATTTATCTTGATCAATTAATTCTAGACGATTAGCTACTTCAATTCTAATTGCCCCTAGTGCATTACAACAAGTATGCCAACTATCAGCAACAAAGAAAACAATCTCATTGTTTTCTAAATTAAGACGTTGTTTTAATGTGTTTAATTCTTCTTCACTTAAATTTTTACTAACTCCACCATTAAATTCATTTTCAACGTATTTTAACCAAGCAAGACCTTTAGCATGATTTTGTTTAGCACATTGTTCTAACTTATCAATAACTTTACGACTAAAAATATCAGCACTACTTGCTTTAATACATCTTACATACTCAGCATTACTAAATACTCTAAACTCAGAGTTAGTAAATATATCTGTTACATCTTCAATTAACATTTCATAACGAGTATCTGGTTTATCACTACCATATTTATCCATAGCATCTTGATAACTAATAATTGGAAAATCTTCTTTAATGTCAATACCTTTAACATCAAGCATTACTTGTTTAACCATATCTTCAATTAAACTTCTAATTTCTGCTTCACTCATAAAAGACATTTCCATATCAATTTGTGTGAATTCTGGTTGACGATCACTTCTTAAATCTTCATCTCTAAAACACTTAGTTATTTGATAATAACGTTCAATCCCACCAATCATTAATAAGTTTTTATAAATTTGTGGTGATTGTGGTAGAGCATAAAAATTACCAATATTAACACGTGATGGTACTACATAATCACGTGCTCCTTCTGGTGTTGATTTGGTTAAAATAGGTGTTTCAATTTCACAAAATCTTTGAGCATCTAAAAATCTTCTAATACTACTTGTAATTTTATGGCGCGTTCTTAAGTTATTTTGCATTATATCACGACGTAAATCAAGATAACGATAAGTCATTCTTGTATCTTCACTAGCTTCTACTTCATCTTCTAGTGCAAATGGAATAGATTTAGTTTGATTAATAATTTCTAAATTATTAACCGCTAACTCTAAATCACCATTTTTAATCTTTTCATTAATATTACTTCTTTTTCTAACAATCCCACTTACACTAATACAATCTTCTAAATGTAGTTTTTTAGCTTGTTCATAAAAACTATCTTCTTCATTAATAACTACTTGAAATACACCAGAAAAATCACGAATATCAATAAATATAAATTTACCAAAATCACGATGATTTTTAACCCATCCTGCTAGGGTTATTTCTTGATCAATTAAATTACTCGTTATATCATCTATTATAATTGAACGTAACTTATTCATACCACTCCTATTTATTATTATTCTCTATATATTCTTTTTCCATAATTAATACTTCTTCTTTTAAACGACTAAGTAATTTATCTTCAGGAACTTTTTCTACAATTTCACCTTTTTTAAATAATAGCCCTTCACCACGTGCACAAGCTATCCCTACATCTGCTTCTTTTGCTTCACCAGGACCATTTACCGCACAACCTAAAAGTGATACTTTTAGTGGTGCTTTAATTGTTTGTAAAAACTCTTCTAGTTCATGCGCTATTGGTAACATATTAACTTCAATACGCCCACAAGTAGGACAAGAGATTAATGTTGGCATATTATGAATTAATCCTAAGTTTTTTAATATTTCTCTAGCTACTTTAATTTCTTCTACAGGATCTTCACTTAGACTAACTCTTATTGTATTTCCAATTCCTTGTGATAAGATTAAACCTAAACCAATACTTGATTTAATCGTTCCTCCAAATCCAGTACCTGATTCAGTAATACCTACATGAAGTGGATAATCAAATATTTTACTAGCCTCTTCATAAGCTTTTATTGCCATATTAAGATCTGAAGATTTTAATGATATGATAATATCATGAAAATCTAGTTTCTCTAATAATTCAACATGGTATTTAGCACTCTCAATCATTCCCTCCCATGTTGGATATCCATATTTATCTAAAATATGTTTTTCTAAACTACCAGCATTAACTCCAATTCTTATTGGTATCCCTTTTTCTTTACACGCATCAACTACCATTTTAATACGTTCATCACTACCAATATTTCCTGGATTAATTCTAATCTTATCCACTCCAGCATCAATTGCTTCAAGGGCGATACGATAATCAAAATGAATATCAGCAACAATTGGACAGCTAACTTGTTTTTTAATTTCTCTAATTGCTGTTGCATCTTCTAATCTAGGACAAGATACCCTAACAATCTCACAACCAGCATCAACTAAGCGATTAATTTGTTCTACTGTTTTTTCTACATCACGTGGTTTTGTAGTAGTCATTGATTGAATCACTACTTCATTTTTCCCACCAATATAGACATCACCAACTTTAATACGACGAGTTTTCTCTCTAGATAACATAATATCTCCTACTTAGCATTTATTTAATTATACCATATTTACCTATAAGTATTTTATACAAATAAAATAGAAATCCTAAGGATTTCTATTTTACTATTCCACCATTAACATCAATAATTGAACCAGTTGTAAAGCTAGATTCATCACTAGCTAAATATACATATACACTAGCTACTTCTCTAGGTTCTCCCATTCTTTGTAGTGGTGTTAATTGTTTTAAATAACCTAACATCTCATCTGTTACATTTTCAGCAACCATATCAGTACCAATTACTCCTGGAGCTACAGCGTTTACTCGAATATTATATTTACCTAACTCACGACTTGCTTCAATTGTTAGCCCTTCTAAACCAAATTTAGAACTAACGTATCCTGCTTGATTAACACTTCCATATCTAGCAACTAATGAAGATGTATTAATAATACTTCCTCCTCCATTTTCTTGCATGTATGGAATTACTTCTTTAATACATAAAAATGGACCTGCAGTGTTAATTGCTAATTCATTCATAAATGAATCATAAGTTGTATCTAAAATACTTTGATTAGTTGTAATACCTGCATTATTTACTAATACATCAATTTTATTAAATTTATCTTTAACACTTTTCATTAAACTTTTAACTGATGCTTCATCAGTTAAATCAACACCCATCCCCATCATGTTATCCAAACTATAACCTAAGTTATTTAATTTTTCAATAGCATTATTGGCAGTTTCTTGTCTTGAACCACAAACACAAACTTTGGCTCCTTCTTTTAAGAACAGTTCAGAGATACTAAAACCAATCCCTCTACTACCACCAATAATAATACATACTTTATCTTTAAGTCTCATTATTACTCCTCCTTAGTCAAAATACGTTTAAATAATATAAAGATATGTAATAATAAAGCGACAAATATTATAATTTTCCATAAATATTTGGACAAATAATAATACTTATAATCATAATACAACTAGATACTAATACTATCTTTCTTTTTTCTTTAATGTAATTCCGCTTCTATCAAATAATCTTTCATATGTTTTTGATACATATTAGGATTAACAATTTTATCATGTAGTTTTTTACTAGATTTAGCTAAAAAGAACGTTGCAAGTAAGTAATGTTGATAATTCTCCTTTTACTTACTTATATTATATCAAAATTGATATAATAAATTATGTTAATAATTTAAAAGGATAATTATGAAAGATTTTAATTTAGATACTATTAAACATTACATTAATATGGGAATTGATGCAATTGATAATAATGTAATTGTCAACAAAATAATCCAATTACTAGTTATGAGTGCGATGATTTTTTATAATCTATTATCTCTAACTTATATTTGGAAAGTAATTGCTGCTAGCAATTACAACACTCAAAGTATATTAATCATTATTTATTTAATTTTATTATTACTATTTTCACTATATATTATCTTTAAAAAATGGGATTACAAATACATTGTATTTTATGTTATCCTAATTAATATGTTTTTATAATTATGTTTATCGATCGAGTTAAAATAAATCTAAAAGCAGGTGATGGTGGTAATGGAATTGTCGCCTTTCGCCGTGAAAAATTCGTTGAACTTGGAGGTCCTTATGGAGGAAGCGGAGGACGTGGTGGAGACATCGTCCTTGAAGTAGACAACGGATTAAATACGCTTTTAGATTTTAATTATAATAAGAAGTATAAAGCAGACAATGGTGAAAATGGAAGAACTAAAGCACAACATGGTCATGATGCTACTAGCTTAGTATTAAAAGTACCACCAGGAACTATGGTATTTGACGCTAATACTAATGACTTTATCTGTGATCTAGTTCATGATAAACAACAATATGTAATCGCTAAAGGTGGTCGCGGTGGTCGTGGTAACTATGCATTAGCTAAAGCTGGACGCCATAGTTTAGAGATTTGTGAAAATGGTGAACCAGGTGAGGAAATTAGTGTTGTTTTAGAATTAAAGCTACTAGCCGATGTTGGCCTAGTTGGTTTACCAAGTGTTGGTAAATCAACACTAATTTCAGTTATGTCTAATGTTAAACCTAAAATTGCAGCTTATCACTTTACTACTATTGTTCCTAATTTAGGAGTATGTAAAAGTGAGGATGGTAAATCATTTGTTTTAGCTGACTTACCAGGATTAATTGAAGGTGCTAGTCAAGGTAAAGGATTAGGGCACCAATTTCTAAAACATATTCAAAGAACTAAAGTTATTGCTCATGTTCTTGATATGAGTGAAGGAAATGATCCAGTTAATAATTATAAGTTAATTAACCAAGAATTAGAAGACTTTGATCCAAAAATATTAGACAAAAAAGAAGTTATTATTGCTAATAAAATGGATTTAGTTGGAAGTCAAGAAAACCTAGAATTATTTAAACAAACTTATCCTGATCTTGAAGTAATCCCAGTATCTGGTCTTACTAAAGAAGGTATTGATATTCTAAAACACAAGTTATCAGATATCTTAGAAGAAGCTAAAGCTTCAGAACCAAAAGAAAAGAAAAAAGTAAGTAAAAAAATATATCGTTTTGAAGAAATTAATGATTATGAAATCCATCAAATCGATGAACATACATATAGTATTACAGGAGATAAAATTGAAAGATTAGTTAAAATGACTAACTTTAATACTTATGATAATATTAGACGTTTTTCAAATCAATTAAAAGCTATGGGTATTTATGAAGATTTAGAAAAACAAGGTATCCAAAACGGAGATTACGTTCAATTATATGGATATGAATTAGAATATGAAAATTAAAAAAGCAAGAGATTAGCACTGAGTGAAAATTTGTC
>DEQD01000026.1:1471-26633 GCA_002359095.1 Caryophanales bacterium UBA3375 | reverse complement strand
ACAATATCACATTTACACGACATTCTTTTTGTAATTCTATAACATATTCTATTCCTTTTTTGTTATCATTAATCATGGAACTCCTTGTAAATTTTGTTATTTTTTTATTATTATACAAGAGTTCCTTTTTTTAATGTAATTTTTTTTAAAAGGGACTTTACACAAAAAAGTTTATATCACCTCAGTTTTTGTATATGTACATTATTATTAATGATTATTACATATTTTATTAATAATTTTGTAATCAACTTAATAATATCTGGAGTTATATTAACAATTCCCTTTGTTATGTTATTCTCACTAATGTATAACTATGGTGTACAAACTAATAAAGTTTATTATAGTTTAAATAATAAACCCCAAACTTTCTAAAATTTATTAGTTGTAAACTTGACATATTAATATAATTTGGTATAATAGTAATGGCGTTTTACAACACTTAAGATGGCCCCGTACAACATCTTAGTTTAGGAGTAAAAATGAACAAAACGTATAGTCTTAAAGCAAGTGAAATTCAAAAAGACTGGTTAGTAATCGACGCTGAAGGTTTAACAGTAGGTCGTTTAGCTAGTGAAGTAGCTCACTTGTTACGTGGAAAACACAAACCAACGTTTACACCACACATGGATTGTGGAGATAACGTAATTATTATTAATGCAGAGAAAGTTAAATTTTCTGGAAATAAGTGGAGTGATAAAGTTTATTATCGTCACACAAATCACCCAGGTGGATTAAAACAAGAAACTGCAGGTCAATTATTAGAAAAAGCACCAGAACGTATTTTAGAAAAAGCTATTAAAGGTATGCTTCCAAAAAATAAATTAGGACGTCAAATGTATAGAAACTTATATGTTTATGCTGGTCCTGATCACAAACACGAAGCTCAACAACCAAAAGAATACAAAATTGGTAAATAATAAGGAGTAAATTATGGCAAATATTTATTATGGAACAGGTCGTAGAAAATCTTCTGTAGCTCGTGTAAGATTAATTGATGGAAGTGGTAAAATTACAATCAATGGTGTTGATGTGGAACAATACATTCCAAGCCCTAACTTATTAATTGACTTAAAACAACCTTTAGTATTAACTGAAACTGAAAACAAATTTGATGTTATTGTTAATGCAACAGGTGGAGGATTTAGTGGACAAGCTGGTGCAATCCGTTTAGGAATTGCTCGTGCTTTAATGGAAGCTGATCCTGAGTATCGTAAAATTCTAAAACCAGCAGGATTAATTACTCGTGATGCTCGTAGTAAAGAACGTAAGAAATATGGACTTAAAGCAGCACGTCGTGCTCCACAGTTCTCAAAACGTTAATTGGAATTTGGAGGATTATTATGAAAAAAGATATTCATGCTGATTATGTAAATACTCATGTTAAATGTGCAACATGTGGTAATGAATTTGATGTATTATCTAACAAAGATAATCTTGTGGTTGAACAATGTAATCAATGTCACCCAGCATACACTGGTAAAGCTAAACAAGTTGTTGCTGCTGGACGTGTTGACAAGTTCAACAAAAAATATGGTTTTAGTAAATAAATTATTTAGGGATAAAATAGAGGAAACTCTATTTTATCTTTTTATAAAGGAGATAAATGTTTGAGAAACTAAAAAATTTACATGAAAAGTATTTAGTTTTACAAGAACAAATGGCTAGTAGTGAAGTATTATCAGATCCAAATAAGATTAAAAATGTTAGTCGTGAAATTAAAGAATTAGAACCAATTGAAAATATGTATCAAACTTTTAAACGTCTACTTGATGAAATAGAAGATGCTAAAGAATTAGTAGAAATTGAAGAAGATGCAGAAATGAAACAAATGCTAGAAGAAACAATTGTTAGTAATGAAAAACAATTAGTTGATTTAGAAGATGAAGTAAAAATTCTTTTACTTCCTAAAGATCCTAATGATGGAAAAAATGCCATTTTAGAGATTCGTGGAGCTGCTGGTGGAGATGAAGCAAATATCTTTGCTGGAGATTTATACCGTATGTATTCTAAGTATTTTGATTCAATTGGATTTAAAACGGAATTATTAGAAGCTCATAGTGCTGAAGCCGGAGGTTATTCATTAATTTCATGTTTAGTTAAAGGTGATGATGTATTCTCTAAACTTAAGTTTGAATCAGGATCACATCGTGTCCAACGTGTACCGGTAACTGAATCACAAGGACGTATTCATACTTCAACTGCAACAGTAATCGTAATGCCTGAAGTAGAAGATGTAGAAGTAGAAATTAATGATAATGATTTAAAAATTGATGTATACCGTTCAGGTGGAGCTGGAGGTCAGAGTGTAAATACGACCGATAGTGCCGTTCGGATTACGCACTTACCTACAGGTATTGTAGTAGCTTGTCAAAATGAACGTAGTCAATTACAAAATAAAGAACAAGGGTTAAAGATACTTCGTGCTAAATTATATGATCATTATTTACAAGAACAAATGGATGCTAATGATAGTGATCGTAAGTTAAAATTAGGAACTGGTGCTCGTAGTGAGAAAATTAGAACATACAATTATCCACAAAACCGAGTAACTGACCATCGTATTGGTTTAACATTAAATAAATTAGACCAAGTAATGGAAGGTAAATTAGAAGAAATAATAGATGCTTTAATTGTTGAAGATCAATTAGAAAGATTAGAAAAATTTGAACAAGATTAATATCATTAATGATTGGTTAGAAGCAAATAACCTTCCGATCAGTTACAATCATTTAATCATTAAACATTTATATAATATGAGTGTTAATGATTTTATTAGAAGTGATTATGATATTGACTTAGATGATTTTTATGATTTTGTTAATTTATATGAAGAAACAAAACAACCAATCGCTTATCTTTGTAATTTAGAAATATTTTGTGGTTATGAATTTTATATTGATAAACGAGTACTAATTCCTCGTGTTGAAACCGAAGAATTAGTAGAACACGTTTATAACTATATTATTAATAATTATCAAAAGGATAGTGAAATTAGTATTCTTGATTTATGTTGTGGTAGTGGGATTATTGGAATTAGTTTATATTTAAAACTACAAGGTAAATATAAGATTAATTTAACAATGTCTGATATCAGTAGTAAAGCTTTAGAAGTTACTAAGATTAATTTAGATAAACATAATATCACTAATGTAAACTTAGTAGCAAGTGATTTACTCACTAATATTGATAAAAATAGTTACTTTGATATTATTGTTACTAATCCACCTTATGTTCCAAGTACTAGAACATTAGATGAATTAGTATTAGCAGAACCACATCTAGCTCTATTTAGCGGCGAAGATGGAATGGATTGTTATAATCAGTTATTTAACCAATTACAAGAGTTTAAAAATTGGACTGTATTATTTGGTGAATATGATCCAACTCAAACAGATATTATGAACAGTATTAATAATACAACGACATTTACATCATTAGATGGTCAATATCGTTTTTTAGAGAGTTATAATGAAAATCATTAATATAGATGAAGCAGTAAAACAATTAAACAAAGGTAATGTTGTTGGTATTCCAACCGACACCGTATATGGTTTAGCAGCAACAATAGATAACATTGGTAAACTATATGAGATCAAGCATCGCGATAATAATAAAAAGATTATTTACTTAATTGATGATATCAATAAAATAGATAACCTTAAAAAAGAAGATATCGAATTAATTAGTACTTACTGGCCTGGTAATAATTCAATTATTATAGATGATCAAGGATATCGTATCCCTAAACATCAAGATGTAATTGAGTTAATTAAACAATTAGGAAAACCTATTGCTGTAACTTCAGCAAATATTTCAGGTCAAGAAGTAGTTAAAACACAAAAAGAGTTTAGTGAAGTATTTGTTGATATTGACTTACTTAAAGACAATATCAACAACATGAGTTTTAAAGCATCAAACGTTTATCGTTATCATAAAGATAGTAAAGAATTTGAACAATTACGTTAGGAGTGTTATGAAAGTATTTATTTCATCTGATCACAGTGGGGTAGATAAAAGAATGGAATTAATAAACCACTTACAAGCTAAAGGTTTAGAGGTAGAAGATTTAGGTACAAACGAAACTACTAGTAATTATGCTGATTTAGGAATTATTGTAGGTGAAGCTGTTAAAAATAATGATGGTAGTTTAGGTATTGTGATGTGTGGTACAGGAATAGGTATTAGTATTGCATGTAATAAAGTAAAAGGAATTAGATGTGCATTAGTCGATCGCGTTGAAAATGCTAAATTAGTTCGTGAACATAATAATGCTAATGTACTAGCACTAGGTGCTAGAACAACTAGCATTGAGGATATGAAACATATCTTAGATGATTTTTTGAGTGCTGAATTTGAAGGTGATCGTCATATTGCGAGATTAAACACTATTAGTGAATATGAAAATAATTAAATTTATTAGTCTTTAACGAAAGTTTAAAGACTTTTTATTAACCCTTTATATATCTCTACAATGTAAATAAAAGAATAAAAAAGATTGAAAAATATTTTTGATATATTGTAGGTGGTAAATTTTAGAATTCTAACGAACAATTTGATTATAAAATTTAAATAATCAAGGACCTAGTATTGATCAACAAAAAACAAATAGTAGCAATAACAATCCAATAACATATATTGTTAATAATACTATAATATATATAAATTTTAGTTATAGCTATAGTTGTTTTATGTATTAGAAGAGCTAAAAACTACATTATATTTTTAAAAACATTCTACTATTTTCTAGTAGAATGTTTTTTATAATTCATACCCTGATACATATTATTATCTTCTAAATATTTGTCAATTTTATTAATAATATTTCCTTTTTTCTTTGCCCAAATAGGACCTATAAAGTGATCAAATGGTGCATCACCGGTCAAACGATGAATTACCATGTTACTAGGAAGATAAGTTAATTGTTCGCATACTAACTTAATATAATCTTCTTCATTCATTAATTGTAAAAATCCATTATTTAATTGGTTAACTAGTTGGGTATCACTAGTTACATATAATAAATGTATCTTTATTCCATCAATTCCTAGATTTGCTACATACTTAGCAGTATCAAGCATCATCTGATAATCTTCTTTTGGTAGACCATTAATAATATGAACTACAGTGTTAATATTATATTTTTTTAATAAGTTAATTCCATCTTCAAATTCTTTTAAATCATGACAACGATTAATAATAGTTGCAGTAATTTCATGCATTGATTGTAAACCAATTTCCACGGTAATAGGTTTAATCTTATCAATTGATGCTAGATATTTAACAATATCTTCATCAAGACAATCAGCACGAGTACCAATATTAATCCCACAACATTCGTCGAGATTGATAAAGTAATTATATTTTTCCACTAAACTCTCAAGAGGAGCATAAGTATTGGTAAATGCTTGAAAATAAGCAATATACTTAGCATCTGGCCATTTTTTACTCATCATTTTATAACCTTTATCCCATTGTTCTTGTAGATGTTCTAAAGGATGTCCAGCAAAGTCCCCACTACCTTTGATGGAACAAAAGGTGCATCCACCAAACCCTTTTGTTCCATCAATATTTGGACAAGTTAAACCAGCGTTAATTGGTATTTTAGCAACTTTAGTACCGTAAGTTTGTTTGTTGTAATAATCTAGAGTGTAATAACGTTTATTGTTATTAGAATTAACAAATGGATTTTTAGCTTCTCTTCTAACTTTATATATTTTTTCACTAACCTTACTTACAGTTTTAAATCCATACTCTCTAAAATGAGGTAATTGATCATAATAAACATTATACTCAATTACCTCATAAGGATGAGTATTAATATAAGTTTTAATCTCATCACTAAAAGTAGTTAAATTATTCATCGTAACTCTCCTGATGTAATTTTTCTAACTCTTCATATCTAGTAGCTAGCACTTCTTCATAGCGAGAGTTAGTATTAGGGATATAGAATGTTTGTTTGCCAACATTAGGTGGTAAATTATTTTTATAATTAGCTAATTCCATATCATAAAAAGCAGAAACTGTAAGTTGTTTAGGTAATTTGATTTCTTGTTGTTTATCAACAAAATCAAGTGCACGATCAATGGCATGTTCTCCGCTTTTTGATTTAGGAGAAATAGCTAATTCAATCACTAAATCACTTAAAATAATTCTACCTTCAGGTAAACCTAATTCTTTAACATAATTAAGAGCATTAATAGTTTTAGCACATAAATTAGAATTAGCTAGACCAATATCTTCGTAAGCGATTACTCCTAGACGGCGAATAATTCCATCTAAATCATCTGCTTTAATTAAGCAAGCTAGATAATATAGGCTAGCATTGACATCACTAGCTCTAATTGATTTTTGTAAACAACTAATTAAATCATAATGATAACTTGTAGAAAAGTTAATTTTAAAATTAGTATTTAATAAATTATTAATTAAATCCAAATTAATTTCATCTTGATTATAATTATCAAATAACATATTTAAGAAATTAAAACTACTACGAATATCATGCTTAGTCTTAGCAGATAAAATCTCAATGATATTATCTGCTAACTCATAATCAAAATGTCGATTAGTATAGTTTTTAATTCCATTAATATATTCTTGATGTGTTATTGATTTAAATTCAAACACTACCATTCTTGATCTAATTGCATTATTAAGTGTAGAATATGGATTTTCACTAGTAGTACCAATAATATATAAATTATTATCTAAGTAAGGAAGAATTAAATTTTGTTGTTTTTTATCTAAGCGATGAATTTCATCAATAATTAACCAATAATTTGGATAATTATTGATTGTAGATAAAATATCTTTTAATTCTTTATAAGTAATGTCACAAGCATTAATACTAGTGAAACTAGCATTAATGTTTTCTAAAAATAAATTAGCTAATGTAGTTTTCCCAGTACCTACTGGTGCATAAAAAATAAAGGAATAAAACTTTTGATTATCAATCATGCGTTGTAGTATTCCTGTTTTTTTGTTAATTAAAAAATCTTGACCGATAAAATTATCAAACATACTTTATTATAACAAATTCATTTTGTTATAATAAAGACAAATAGGAGTAAAGATGAGAATTTTATTACTTAGTGATACACATACATCAACTTCATTTATTGATTGTATTAATCATGAAAATTGTGATATTTGTTTTCATGCCGGAGATTCACAATTAATAGCTAGTGAATTTAATAGTTTACCACTACTTGGTGTTTGTGGTAATTGTGATTTTGGTGTTGGTTTTCATGAATCAATTAATTTTTCTACAGAAAAATATAACTACTTAGTAGTGCATGGACATAACGACAATGTTAAGTATGATCTAGAAGATTTAGCACTACGTGCTAAAAATGAAGGAGCTAATATTGCTATTTATGGTCATACTCATGTAGTTAATGTCGAAAAAATTGATGATATTATCTTAATTAATCCAGGTAGTTATGTCCAAAGTAGAAGTAAGTATCCTAATACATATATGGTATTTGATGAAGAAAGTGGAATTATTGAATTAAAGGAAGCAATTACGTATAGCGTAATTACTACCTTTAATATTAATGAATTATGTTAGTTAAAGCTAATGCAAAGATTAATTTAATTTTAAACGTTTATGATAAAAGAGAAGATGGGTATCATAATGTAGAGTTTTTAATGGTACCTATTGATCTTTGTGATGAGATTGATATAACTATTAGTGATGAAATGAAGATAAATACTCCTGGTGTTAAATTAGAAGATAATTTAATATATAAAGCAGTGAAGTTAATAAAAGATACTTATAACATCACTGATAATTTTAGTATTGATGTGAAAAAGAATATCCCTCAAAAAGGAGGTTTAGCAGGAGGGAGTAGTGATGCTTCATTTGTCCTTAAAGCGATTAATCAGTTATGTGATTTAAACATAACTGATGAAGAATTAATCGCTTTAAGTGCACGTCTAGGTAGCGATTGTCCGTTTTTTATTAAAAATAAACCAAGTATTATTAGTGGTCGTGGTGAGATAATAGAAGTAGTAGATTTTAGTTTAGATAATGATATAATAATTATTAACCCAGGTAGTCATTTATCTACTAAAGCAGTGTTTGATAATTATCAAAATACTAATAAACATGGCGATATCACCAAGTTTATCAGTACTAAAGATCTAAAATTTCTTCATAATGATTTAACAACATCATCAAGATTACTAGATGATAAACTTGATGCGTTGTTAAATGATTTAGATAACCTTGGTGTTAACTACTTAATGTCAGGAAGTGGAAGTAGTTGTTTTGTGGTGTTAGATAAAAGTAGTAATAAAAATGATATAATTAAATATCTTGAAAATAAATATCCTTTAGTAGTATGTACTAAAGTATTAAATTAGGAGAATGATGAATATTTTAATCATATTAACTGGATTATTAATGGCATTAGCTGATACAATGCCAGGTCTTAGCGGTGGTACTATTTGTTTTATCATGGGATACTATGATAAATTACTAAGTAGTATTAAAGATCTATTAAATAAAGATAAAAGAAGGAGTGCACTTACATTTTTAATTAAAATTGGTGTAGGTTGGATTGTTGGTTTAGTTGTTGGGGTATTAGTAATTGAAAAATTACTAGCCACTAATCCTTATATGATGATTAGTTTCTTCTTGGGGCTAGTAATTATTTCAATTCCAATGACGTTTAAAAGTGAAGTTAAATACTTAAAAGATTATAAAAATTGTTATTTTGCTTTTATTGGTGCGATTTTAGTAATCCTAATTAGTAGTGCAGGTAGTGGAATTAATCTTAATTTAGGTGATAGTTTACCTATATGGGTGTATGGGTATGCCTTTATTGTAGCAGTTTGTGCAATTAGTGCGATGTTACTACCAGGAATTAGTGGTAGTACCATCTTACTAATTTTTGGGATTTATCAGTTAGTTTTAACAAATATTAAAACTTTAATTACTGATTTTAATTTTCAATCGTTTGGATTTTTATTAGTATTTGGGTTAGGAGTATTATTTGGAGCATTCTTTATAAGTAAAATTATCTCTAATGCGTTTAAAAACCACCGCTCTAAAGTTTTATACTTTATAATGGGGTTATTAATTGGTAGTATTTATGCTATTTATAATTCTGCTCCATTAATTGAAGGAGTTGATGGTAATAACTTTGCTCCATTCACTTTAGATAATTTAAATATTATTGCCCTAATTCTAGGTATTTTTGCTATAATAGGTATTGAGATTATAAAAAATATATTAAACGGAAAAAAGGATTAATATGGGATTAAAGAATTTATTTGACGTAGATAAAAAATATTTAGCTAAATATGATAAAGAAGCTGAAGAAATTATCGCCTTATCTAATAAGTTTAAAGCTTTATCAGACGAAGAATTAAGAAATAAGACACAAGATTTTAAAAAAGCTTTAGAAGATGGTAAAAGTTTTGATGATATTAAAATTGAAGCATTTGCTGTATGTCGTGAAGCATGTACTCGTGCTGTAGGGTTAACTCCATTTAAAGTTCAATTAATGGGTGGGTTAGCTCTTTTAGACTTTAATATTGCCGAAATGAAAACAGGAGAAGGTAAAACATTAACAGCTGCCTTACCTGCTTATACTTTAGCACTTAAAGGTGAAGGGGTACACATTGTTACAGTTAATGAATACTTAGCTGAACGTGATGCTCAAAATATTGGTCAAATTTTCGAATTTTTAGGATTAAGTGTAGGACTTAACTTAAATCAAATGCCTTCTAATTTAAAACGTGAAGCATATGCAGCAGATATTACTTATACTACAAACAGTGAGTTAGGATTTGATTACTTACGTGATAACATGGTTAATAGTAAAGATGCTCGTGTACAACGTCCACTAGCTTATGCTATTATTGATGAGGTTGACTCAATTTTAATCGATGAGGCGAGAACTCCATTAATTATTTCTGGTGGAGAAAAACATAATCATGATTTATATACAAAAGTAGATGCAGTAGTTAAAGCATTAGAAGAAGGTCGTGATTATGAAGTTAACTTAAAAGATAAATTAGTTACCTTAACTAACGATGGGATTGACTATATTGAAAAAGGATTAAACTTAAATAACTTATACAACGTTAAAAACTCTATGGTAGCTCACGCTGTTAATAACGCACTTAAAGCTAATTATGCAATGCATAAAGATATGGATTATGTTGTTGCAGATGATAAAATTAAAATCGTAGATGGATTTACTGGTCGTATTTTAGAAGGTCGTGCTTACTCTGATGGATTACACCAAGCGATTGAAGCTAAAGAACATGTTACTATTAATCCAGAAACTGTTACCCAAGCAACTATTACATACCAAAACTTCTTTAGATTATATAAAGGTGTAGCAGGAATGACAGGTACTGCTAAAACAGAAGAAGATGAATTCCAAAAAACTTATGACATGGATGTTGTTTGTATTCCAACAAACGTACCTGTAGTTCGTGTTGACCAAGAAGATGTTATCTTTAAAAATAAAGGTGAAAAATACGATATGATGCTTAAATTAATTAAAGAGCGTCATGAAGTTGGACAACCAATCTTAATTGGTACAGTTGCGGTAGAAACAAGTGAAGAATTATCTAAATTACTTGGTGAAGCTCGTATTCCACACCGTGTACTTAATGCTAAACAAAATGAAAGTGAAGCAGAAATTATTGCTGAAGCTGGTCAAAAAGGTGCTGTAACAATTGCAACAAACATGGCTGGTCGTGGTACTGACATTAAAATTAGTGATGATGTTAAAGCATTAAAACCATTTACTTCTAAATTAACTGATAAGGAAGTAGATCCTTCAGGATTATTAATTATTGGTACAGAACGTCATGAAGCACGTCGTATTGATAACCAATTACGTGGACGTAGTGGACGTCAAGGAGATAATGGGGAAAGTATTTTCTTTGTATCATTTGATGATGACTTATTACGTCGTTTTATTCCAGATAGTAAACGTAGAGTAATTGATATGTTACCTGATGGTGAAGTTGTACAAAACAAAACAATTACAACAATTATTGAACAAGCACAAAAACAAGTTGAGTCTGTAAACTATCAATCACGTAAACAAACATTAAAATATGATGATGTTATTCGTGAACAACGTGAACAAGTATATAGACAAAGAAACTACATTATGGAAAATAGTGAGTTAATTGAAGATGCTCGTGGTATTATTGAAGATTATGTGGATACAATTGTAACAGCCTACAAACAACAAGATGATATGGAAGGTTTACAAGAAATCGTTCATGAAAATATTGCTAATAAATCAATGACTTATGAAGGTGATGATATTAAAGCAAATATTATTAAATTAGCTAATGATGAATTAGATGCTAAGATTGAAGAACATGGAGAAGAAGTAGTAAACACTTTCTTAAAAGCAGTTATGCTTAATGCATTTGACCGTGCTTGGATTAACCACTTAGATGAAATGCAAAGATTACGTGAAAGTATTGGACTTCGTGGTTATGGACAAGTAGATCCATTACTTGAATACCAAAAAGAATCACGTATTGCATATGAAGATTTAATTAACCAAATTGAAGCTGAAATTGTGCGTGCAATTTGTAAAGGTAGAATCCATACTGTAGAAGAGCGTGAAACTATTATGAACCGTTTAGCTCAAGAACTAGAAGAAAATGCTAAAGAAAATGGAAATGATAGTGAAATCGATTTTTCAAAAGTAGGAAGAAATGAACCATGTCCTTGTGGAAGTGGTAAGAAATTTAAGAAGTGTCATGGTAAATAAGAAGTACAATCGTACTTCTTATTTATATAATAGGGGATAATCATGGAAATCTATGATATTGTTAAAACGTTTAAAACTTATCAGGATAAGTTTAGTTTACTTACTAATAAATTAGATGTAAAACACTTAGAAGAAGAGTATAAACGTTTAGAAGCAATTGAACAACAATCTAACTTTTGGGATGATAATAATTATGCAACCAAAGTTATAAAAGAAAAACAGTTAATTCAAAATAATTTAGAGATATATCAAAATAATCTTAATTTGTTTGAAGAGTTTGAATTAGCTTTAGAGTTTTTTAATAATAATGAATTAAGTGAAGAAGAAGTTAATATTGAATTTGAAAAACTAGAAGCTAGTTTTAAACAATTTGAAATGATTACTTTACTTAGTAAAAAATATGATCATGAGGATGCTTACCTTGAGATTCATCCAGGAGCTGGAGGAACAGAAAGTCAAGATTGGGCAGATATGGTCTTTAGAATGTATGAGCGTTATTTAAATAAGCATAATTATAAAGTTAATATCATTGATTTGCAAAAAGCTGAAGTAGGTTTAAAATCAGTTTTAATAGAGATTAAAGGTAATGATGCTTATGGGATGCTAAAAGGAGAAAATGGTATTCATCGACTTGTTAGAATTTCACCATTTGATGCTAATAAAAAACGTCATACTTCGTTTTGTAGTGTTAAAGTAATGCCAGTACTTAGTAGTGATGATAATATAGAAATAGATGAATCAGAATTAAAAATAGATCGATATCGTTCTAGTGGAGCTGGTGGACAAAGTGTTAATACCACTGATAGTGCTATTAGGATTACCCACTTACCGACAGGAATTGTTGTTACTTGTCAAAATGAACGAAGTCAAATTCAAAATAAAGAACAAGCATTAAAGATATTAAAATCTAAGTTAATGGAAATTAAATTACAAGAACAACAAGCAATTAAAGATGAATTAAATACTAATAATCAAGAAATAGGATGGGGGAGTCAAAAAAGAAGTTATGTACTTCATCCATATAAAATGATTAAAGATAATGTCTCAGGTTATGAAACAAGTCAAGCAAATAAAGTTTTAGATGGAGATATTGAAGAATTACTATATTATAACTTAGTTCCTATCAAGTAATTATGATAAAATAATAGTAGATACGGAGGTAAGATGAAACTAAATTTAAGTGTAAAAAAGATTTATGAAAAAGAATTTAAAACAAAATTAAAAGGATATGATCCAGAAGAAGTAGATGAGTTTTTAAACTTAGTTATTGAGGATTATGAAGTAATTGCTCAATACATTAGTGAATGTAAAGAAACTAATCAACGTTTACGTGATGAAAATTACAAACTTAAAAAAGATTTAATGAATCAAAGTGATTCTAGTTTAAGTAAACGCGATAGTATTGATTTAATTCAAGAAAAAGAAGTAGAAGATAACGTAGAAACTAGAAGATTAGAAGAGTTAGAAACTAAGATGGATCGTATGGAAAAAATCCTTCTAAACTTAGAAAATAAGTTATAATATATAAGGCAATGTGAGGTGCTTGCGCAACTTTGTTGTGAGGAAAGTCCATGCTCGCACAGACTGTGATGTCTGTAGTGTTTGTACTAGACGAAACAATAAGTCTAGGCACAAGTTTACTTGTGACGACAGGTAATTAGTCTAAGGTGTATGCTATGATTAATCCTATAAAGTGCCACAGTGACGAATTTCTTTGAAAAAAGAAAGTGAAACGCGGTAAACTCTGCAAGCGAGAAACCCAAAATTTGGTAGGGGAACTTGAGCGTAGGAAACGAACTACAATCAGGCTAGGTAACTAGAGATAAATAAGCACCACTTAATTGGACAGAACATGGCTTATGATCATTGCCGAGGAGAAATAAATGGTTAGAAAAGTTTTTCTAATAATTGGAGTAGTGATAATAGCTTTATTGTCACTTCCCTTTTTATTTATAAGTAAAGTGAAAAAAGATACTAGATATAGTCTTAAATGTTTACATGTTTTATGTTATTGGATTAATCTAGTAGCAGGAAATAAGATTAGCATTATTAATAAACAAATACTAGATAATAATCAAAGATATATGTTAGTAGCTAATCACCGTAGTTTCTTTGATATTGTATCAATTATGGGATTTATTAATGATCCAATTGTATTTGTTGCTAAAAAGAGTTTAAGTAGTATTCCGATAGCTAGTGGTTGGTTTAAATCACAAAATACTATCTTTGTTGATCGTAATGATACTAAGAGTGGAATTACAACAATGAAAGAAGTAATTAGTAATATGAAAGAAGGAAATAATATTGGTTTATTTCCTGCAGGAACTAGAAGTACTAAAGAACTTAGTTTTCAATCCGCTTTAATAAAAGTAGCTCAAAAACAAGGATATACTATTATTCCGGTAACGATAAAAAATACTGAGTTATTATTTGAAGAAAGAAAAGGATTTAAGAATATAAATACTGAGTTTATAATTCATGATCCGATTACTAAAGAAGACTATCAAGATATTGATAGTGAAGATTTAACAAAACAATTAGAAAATATTGTATATCAACATTAGGAGAATGTGTGTGGAGAAAATGGATTATTGATACCATGTCTGTAGTAGTAGTTGTATTTATGTCACCACTGTTACTAATATCAAAAATTTATAATAAACCAGAGTTTACACAAAAGTGTATTAAGATTATGTTAAGACCTATTAACTTGTTTGCTGGTAATAATTATACAGTAATAAATAAAGAATACTTAGAAGAAAGCAATAATTATTTACTTGTATCAAACCATTTATCTGGCTTTGATTTAGCTAGTTTAGGAATGATTTGTGATAAACCAATTAGCTTTATTGCTCAAAAGCAATTAGCATCTATTCCTTTAGCTAACAAATGGTTTGAGTTATATGGAACTATCTTTATTGATCAAAATTCAACTAAGGATGGATTTTTAGTCCTACAAAAAGCAATTAGAATACTAAAAGCTGGAGGCAATGTAGGAATATTTCCAAGTGGTACGATTAGTTATGATCCATTAAGCTTCCAACCTGGTGTTATTGCAATGGCTCAAAAAACAAAAGTAAAAATACTTCCTCTAACGATTTATAATACTAGAAAAGTATTTGAAGATAGAGTAGATAATGGGGTTGTAACCACAGTATTTGATTTTTCAAAACCGATCTCTTATGAAGAATATAAAGATATGGATCAAGAAGAGTTAACTAAGTATCTAGAAGATATAATCTATACTAAATATAAAGAATATATTAAGAATGATAAAAAAATGTAATTACTTAATTTGTAATTACATTTCTTTTTTATATAATTAATTATTAACCATTAATAGCAGCAGTAGCATTTGTTATGTCAGTCTCAATTTGATTATTTGTTGTTTCTGCACTATTTCTTTTTTCAGTATATTCATCTTTTAAAGTTTGAATTTTCATACCATCATAAGCTGTTGTAATACTTTCAAATGCACTATTAGCATCTTCTTTAGCACTGTTAGCTTCATCTAATTCTTTTTGTGCTTTTTCTTTATCACTAGCAGCTAATTCACTTGCTTTTTTAGCGTGATCTAATGCTTTTTTACTTGCTTTTTCAAATTCTTTGTATGATTTATTAAAAGTTTTTTTATTACTGTTGTTTACTGTATAACATCCATAACCACTATCACTACATTTATTTACTTCATTAACAGTTAAGTTTAATTTAGCTTTTTTTCCAGCTAATTCTGAGAAGTTTCCAGTGTATCCTTCTTCAAATGTTACTTCAACATTTTCAACTATATCTCCAGCTTTTTTATCAACTAATGCTTCCTCTAATTGAACTGGTTCTTGTTGATCACCAATAGTAATAGAAGATTTATCCCAACTTGTATTAGAATTTTCAGGGTCTAATACAGTTTTAATATCTGCACCATCTTCTAAAGTTCCTGAGAATGTAAAGTCAACTGTATCTCCAGTAGTAGCTACATTAGATTTTTGTAATGGACCTCTTACATAAAAGATAGCTCCAGCACAAAGAATTAAGATTACTCCTACAAGTAAATAAAATTTTTTATTACTCTTTTCCATATGTTCTCCTTAATAAATACTCTAATATTATACCATTTTTAATTGTTGTCGTGGGTAATCAACTCTTGTAGTTGATTCTCATCTAGTTTTTTAACATCATAATAGATTTCGTATTTATCACCTTGATCTTCAATCTTTAAAATAGCATCATTATTTTTAAGATTTTCCATTCCTTTTTCATTTAAATCTTCTTTATTTACATAAAATTCTTTCATAAATACGGCATTATCTAATTGTTGTTTTAAATTACGTCTAAATTTTTGTAAATATTCTTCTCTTAATTCTTTTTGTTCTTTTAATTCTTCATCAGTTAATCCAGATTCTTTTTTCTTTTTAGCTAGTTCATTAATTCTAGCAACTAATTTATCGTGTTCCATATATTATCTTCCTTTCTGACAATTACATCAGCATCTATTTTACTGATCCATGTAATTTGTCTTTTTGCATAATTTCGAGATTTTTGTTTAACTAAGTCAATACACGTATTTAAATCAATTTCATTGTTTAAATACTGATGTACTTCCTTATAACCTATTGCTTGTTGTGAAGTAAAACTCTGATCAAATTGTTTTACTTCCTCAACAAGACCAAGTTCAAACATTTTTTCTACTCTCGTATTAATTTTATCATATAACACTTCTCGATTAGTATCTATTTTAATAAATAATGGTTTATATAACAATTTATGTTTATTATTGTTATTATCAATATTTAATTCATCCTTAGCAATAATACGAGCTAAACGTTTATGATTATGATATTCACTATTATTAATAGTAATGTTTTTACTATCAATAATATTTTGTAAATCTTCTAAACTATATTCTTCATATTTTTTAATAGTTTCTTGTAATTTATCATTTTGTGTAAATTGATAATCATAAATTACACTATCTAAATATAAATTACTACCACCAATTAAGATCGGTACTTTGTTATTACTTATGATATTATCGATTGTTTGTCGAGCAAGAATTTGATATATAGATACATCAAATTCTTGATCATAATCGATAATATCAATTAAATGATGTTTAATACCTTGCATTTCTTTAGGTAATATCTTACCAGTACCAATATCCATTTTCTTATACACTTGAAAAGCATCAGCATTAATGATTTCACCATTAACTTGTTTTGCTATTTCTAGTGATAATTCAGTTTTACCACTAGCAGTAGGACCAAGTATTACTATTATATTGTAATCTTTCATATTTTCCTTATAAGTTTTTGTATTCTTCTAAATATAGTTTAGCATTATTGATATACTTAGTACTTATTTGATTAAAATCTAAATTAGTACTAGAAGTATCAAAATGTTTAGCTTTATAACATGCTACTAAATACCATTGTAAACATTGATATATTTTCCATCCATATAAACGTTTAAGTTCATTAACACCATATTCTGGTAGGTAGTTAGCAAGTAAATCTAAACTCATGTTAAAGTCAATATTACCAAAAGTAGCGATATCATAAATAAAATCGTTTTGACCACTAAACTCCCAATCAAGTAGATAAAGTTTAGCATCATTACTAATGATGAAGTTATTTGGTTGGGCATCTCCATGAGTTGGATAGTTTAGATGATGTTTTAAAACATCATTATATATATCTAACCATTGTTGCTTTAATGATAAATATGATTCATTAACTTCATTACTTGTTAGTAATGATTCATATTTTTCTAAACGTGCTAAATGATTATAATTACTAAAAACAAGATTTGAGTTATGAAGTTTTTTTAATACATCAGTAACTAAGTCAAGATCAATATTGTTGTCTATGTTTTTACCGTTAATGTAATTAGAAATTTTAATTCCACTTTCTTGATTAAAATAAATAAGTTCGCTATTAATGTCTAAATCTTTAACTTTGTTTAATGTTTCTAATTCAGTTTCAAAGTTAACAAAGTGTTTTCCTTCTTCTAAAGGAATACGTAATGTTAAAAATTTATTAGTCTTAATATTTTTAATCAAGTAAGTGTAATTACTCATGCCACCAAAAAATTGTTCTTCAATTTTTAGGTTGGCATCAATGTTAGTTAAAATTTCTTGATTTGTTAAAAATTCTTTATTCATCATATTTACCCACTTTTATTAATAATTATTATATAATAATTATAGAATAATTTTAACAAGGATGGTAAAAATATGAAAATTTATGGTTATAGTAAATGTTCTACTGTAAAGAAAGCCAAAGGATATATTGATCGTAAGAAAATGAAATACGATTTTATTGATATGGTAGAAGATGGTATTTCTCAAAAAGTAATTAAAGAAATTGATAAATTAGTTGGAGATATCGAAGAATTAATTAACAAAAGATCAACTACTTATAGAGAATTAAAATTAAAAGATAAATGGGAAAAAATGACTAAAGCAGAAAAAATTAAAACTTTAGTTAACAACCCTAAATTAATTAAAAGACCTATCGTGGTAAAAGGTAAAAAAGTATTAGTTGGTTTTGATCAAAAATTATATAAAACAGTTTTAGTTGATGGTAAAGCAGTTCCTAAAAAAGATGCTAAAAAAACTGTAGCTAAAAAACAAGCTACAAAAAAAGCAGCAACTAAGAAAGCAACAGCAAAAAAAACAACTTCGAAAAAAGCAGCAACTAAAAAAGTAGCAGCTAAAAAGACAACAAAAAAATCTAGTACAAAAAAGAATACCAAAAAAACAGTAGCGAAAAAAACATCTGCAAAAAAATCAAACAAGAAAAAATAAATCAGATAAAAAAAGAAATAGCAAGTTTTAAGTCTAGACCAAAACTTGTTATTTTTTTAGTTGGTGATAATCCTGCTTCAGCTATTTATGTGAGAAATAAAATAAGAGCGTGTGAAGAAGTAGGAATTGATACTGAATTAATTAAATTAAGAAGTAATGTTAGTGAAAAAAGATTGCTTAAATTAATAGATAAAGCTAACAAAGATAAAAAGATAAATGGAGTATTTGTTCAATTCCCTTTACCTAATCATTTAGATGAAAAAGTAATTACAAATAGAATAGATCCATCTAAAGATGTAGATGGTTTACACGATATAAATTTAGGTAAGATATTACAAAATGATAAAACTGCATTTGTACCTTGTACTGTAAGTGGAGTATTACAACTACTTGATAGTTTAAAAATTAATGTCGAAGGTAAAAATATCTGTATTGCTGGTAGAAGTAATATAGTAGGTAAACCGCTAGCTCTTGTCTTAATTAATCGTGGTGCTACTGTGACTAGTTGTAATTCAAAAACTAAAGATATAAAAAAACATATTAAAGCATCAGATATCTTTGTTTCAGCAATAGGTAGTCCTAAATATTTTGATAAAACATATTTTAATAAGGATCATGTTGTTATTGATGTTGGAATTAATCGTGTTGATGGTAAAGTATGTGGTGATGTAGATTATAATAGTGTTGTAAGTAAAGTTAAGTACATAACACCAGTACCTGGTGGTGTTGGTTTACTTACAACTACTAATGTATTGTTAAATGTAATAAAAGCATATAAATTACAAAACAAATTAAACTAGGAGGTAATATGGCACTAACTGCAGGAATAGTTGGTTTACCCAATGTTGGTAAATCAACATTATTTAATGCAATTACTAAATCAAAGATTGAAGCAGCAAACTATCCGTTTGCTACAATTGAACCAAACGTAGGTGTAGTAGAAGTACCAGATAAACGTTTAACTAAATTAACGGAGTTAATTAAACCACAAAAAGAAGTACCAACTACTTTTGAATTTACAGATATTGCAGGACTAGTTAAAGGTGCTAGCCAAGGTGAAGGTTTAGGTAACCAGTTCTTAGCTAACATTAGAAGTGTAGATGCAATTGTACAAGTAGTTAGATGTTTTGATAATGATGAGATTATTCACGTAGAAGGTGGAGTAGATCCAATTCGTGATATTGAAATTATTAATACAGAGTTAATGTTAAGTGATTTAGAACAAATTCAAAAAAGATTATTAAAAGTAGAGAAAAAAGCTATGGCTAATGGTAAACCTGAAGAAAAAAGAGAAGTAGAAGTACTTAAACTATTACAAGAAGCTCTAGAAAAAAATCAAGTGTTAAGAAGTTTAGAACTAAGCAAAGAAGACTTTGCTTTAATTAAACACATGAACTTCTTAACGATTAAACCTACTTTATATGTTGCTAATGTAACAGAAGAAGATTTAATTAGTATTGATGATAATCCTTATTATCAAAAATTAATTGATTACTGTAATCAAGAAGGAAGTAAATATACTTATATCTGTGCTAAGATTGAAGAAGATTTAGTAGATCTAGAAGATGAAGAAAAAATTAACTTCTTAAATGATTTAGGAATTACAGAACCAGGACTAAATCGTTTAATTAACATGAGTTATGATTTACTAGGTTTAGCTACTTACTTTACAGCTGGAGAAAAAGAAGTAAGAGCGTGGACATTTAAAAAAGGAATGAGTGCCCCACAATGTGCTGGTATCATACATAGTGATTTTGAGAAAAAATTTATTCGTGCTGAAGTAATGAAATATGATGATCTAGTTGAATTAGGTAGCGAAAAAGCTGTAAAAGAAGCTGGTAAACTAACAGCAGAAGGGAAGGATTACTTAGTTTGTGATGGAGATATTATTCACTTCTTAAGTAACTAAATATGTTATATTTAAATTTATTATTACTGATAAACATTCCTGTAGTTATTGTATTGTTAATCAAAAAGTTTAATTTTAACAATAAAATAACTTTTTTGGAATATATTAAATATTTATTAATTATTAATTTACCAACTATTTGGTTTTTATCGACAGTACTAAATAAAGTAAATTTAGCTATTGATTTTAAATTTGCTTTTATTAGTATTTTAGATAATTGGTTAATATATAGTAGTAGTTGTTTAGTTATCATGTTAGGAGTACTAGCATATACATATAGTCTAACCAAGTTAGAGGTAACTAAACAAAAAACTAATACGAAAAGTAAATGGATGGTTGTACTTTTATCATGTATCCTCTTTTTAGGTTGTTTGTTCTTTGGACTTACTAAATACTTTATTGATGGGTTTGGTAATATTAGTCCTGAACAAATGGTATATAACTTAGTATCACCACTAACAGGTATAGCATCAAACCAAATTGTAATGATTATGTTTGGCCCAGTACTTAATGTTGTAGTACCAGTTGTATTCTTTATTTGGTGGTTAGTGGCAAATAAAGAATACTTATTTAATAATAAAGTTGTCTTTAATTATAAAAATAAGATACGTTTAGCTAGTGTTGTATCACTATGTGTATTAGTTTTTGGTTCTACTTATATGTATAAAAATCTATCAATGGATAGTTTAAGAAAACAAATGTTTTTGTCTGATAATTTTATTCAAACTCATTATGTATCACCAAATGATGTGGTGATAAAACCACCAGCAAAACCTCGTAACTTTATTCATTTATATTTAGAGAGTATGGAAACTACATATTTAGACAAAGCTAATGGTGGTTATTTTGATGAGAATTTAATACCGGAGTTAACAAAGATTGCTAATGAAGAAGATAGTATTGTCTTTTCTAATGATGAATCTAAGTTTGGTGGTGCTACTCAAGTGTTTGGTAGTTCATGGTCAATAGCTGGAATGGTAAATGCTAGTAGTGGTGTACCACTTAAAGTTCCAGGTGATGGTAATGATTATGGTAAAAGTGGAGAGTTTCTACCAGGTCTTGTTAATAATTATGATATATTGTCTTACCAAGGTTATAATCAAGAGTTAATGGTTGGTGCTGATGCCAAGTTTGGTGGGTTAGATACTTACTTTACTAAACATGGTGATTTTAAGATATTTGATATCTTTGAAGCAAGAAAAGAAGGTCTTGTTCCACCTGATTATAATGTTAACTGGGGATTTGAGGATAAGAAGTTATTTGGTTTTGCTAAAGATGAATTAACTAGACTATCTAAAGAAGATAAACCATTTAACTTTGTTATGGAAACTGCAGATACACACTTCCCTGATGGAACTATTGAACCTGGAGATCCACAACCTTTTGATAAGAAGTATGCTAATTCAATTTATAATAGTGATCGAAGAAGTGCAGAATTTATTCGTTGGTGTCAACAACAACCATGGTATGAAAATACTACTATTTTTGTTCAAGGTGATCACTTAAGTATGGATGTAGAATTCTTTAAAGGGATGGATAAAGATTATCAACGTAAAACGTTTAATATGGTAATTAATCCAGTAGATAAAGATACTACTAATATAAATAATCGTCAATTTGCTGTATTTGATTATATGCCTACTATTTTAAGTGCGATGGGATATGAGATAGAAGGAAATAGATTAGGACTAGGTACTAATCTATTTAGTGGAGAACCTACCTTATTAGAACAGTTAGGTGCTTATGATTTAGATGAAGGACTTAAACGGCATTCACCTTTATTTGATCATCAGTTTTTAAATCCACAACGACGTATAACATATACTCCAAAAAAACAATGATAAATCAAGAAGTTATAGATTTAATAACACAAATAAATAATAATGGTGGTAAATGTTATATTGTCGGCGGATATGTAAGAGATAAAATATTAGGCATTAATAGTTTAGATATTGATATTGAAGTATTTAATTTAGAGTTAGAAGAATTAGTTATTATTCTTAAAGATTATGATATCGAAGTTTTTGATAACTTCGGTGTTATTAAAGTTAATGACTTAGATGTAGATTTATCTTTACCTAAGTTAGAATTAAAAAATAATGGAGTTATTGGATATTATAAAATTAAATATGATATTAATCCCCATCTTAGTATCAAAGAAGCTGCACTAAGACGTGATATTACCATTAATTCAATATATTATGATCCAATAACTGATACATATATTGATGAATATAATGGAATTAGTGATTTACATGATAAATCATTTAAAGTGTTAAATCCTAATTTTAATCAAGATCCAATTCGTTTATTTAGAAGTTTAGTTTATATTGTAAAATTTGATTTAAATGTAGATAACAAGCAATTAGAAACATTAAGTAGTTTTAAAATAGATAAGGTTAATAATAAAGCTAAAGCTTTATTAAATAAACTTAAGAGTTTTGATAACTATGAAGAGAAGTTAAAAGAAATAGGGATATATGAAAAAATAAGAGACTTATTATAGTCTCTTATTTTTGTTTATTATTAAATTTTTCTATTTCTTTTTTCTGTTCTTTACTATAAGGATTAAAAGGAATTAATTTAACAGTAAGTAATGGTTTTTTACCTAATGTTTTAAAGAAATATTCATTTAATTTAATTGATATTTTTTTCTCAATTGTATTTCTTGTTTGATGTTTGTTTTTATGATAAGTATCAATAAATAGTTTTTGTGTATCTTGAATTATGTCAATGTTTTCATTAACAATCATTAATCCTCTAGTGATAGTTAGTGGATAAGAAATAAGGTTTTTATTTTTATCATAAATAGCTGAGATAACAAAGATACCTTCACTAGCTAATTTATCAGTGTATTTACCTTTAGAACCGCTAGTTATTGTATTACCACTTACATATAAGCTTTCACCATTAGTAGCATTTCTTTCAATGTAAGGTTTATCAGTTAAATGAAGAATGTCTCCATTGTCTAAGATAAATACGTTTTTATCAGCAATTCCTAATTGTTTAGCACTTTCTTTGTGATTAATTTGCATATAGTGTGTACCATGGACTGGTGCAAAGTATTTAGGTTTCCATAAACTTAGTAGCATTTTTTGTTCTTCTTTACTAGCATGACCCGAAGCGTGTGTTTTAAATACATCTGTATTAGTAATTACATTACATCCAGTTTTAGATAAAGCGTCAATCACTTTACCAACGTAGTAGTTGTTACCTGGAATTGGGTTTGATGCAAACACGACAGTGTCTGTTGAATCAATCTCAATGTGCGGGTGAGACCCTGTAGCAATTCTTGATAGACCTGCTAAAACTTCTCCTTGAGAACCAGTAGTAATAATAACAACTTCATTATCTTTATATTTGTTAATATCTCTTGGTTCAATAATGTCAGATTTTTTAACATTAATATATTTAGTTTTTTGACCAACACTAAGTGCATTAGTAAGAGAACGTCCGACAATACAGATTTTACGTTTGTTTTCTAAAGCACCTTCAACGATTTGTTCTACACGGTTGATATTAGAAGCAAACGTTGTAAAAATAATTCTTCCTTCAGCTTCACTAATAAGTAGTTTTAAGTTTTTACCTACTTCTGATTCAGATAAACTAAATCCAGGTGTCATTGCGTTAGTTGAATCAGATAACATGCATAAAACACCTTTTTGCGATAATTCTGCCATCTTATGAAAGTCTGGAGCTTCTTGCCCTGGTGGTGAGAAGTCTACTTTGAAGTCTCCTGTAGTAACAACGTTACCTGCTGGAGTTTCAAAGAAGAATCCTAGACTATCAGGAATTGAGTGAGTTTGTCTAAATGTAGTAATTTTAACACGCCCAAAACGTAAATCAGTATTATCATCAATTTCAACTAAACTAGCTGATAATTTATGTTCTTTTAATTTGTTTTGAATCATTAATAATGCAGTTTTAGGTGCATATATTGCTGGAATGTTTACGTTTTTAAGTAAAAACGGAACACCACCAATGTGATCCTCGTGTCCGTGAGTTATAAATAAACCACGGATACGTTTTTCATTCTCTTTTAAGTAAGAGAAGTTAGGGATGATATAATCAACCCCTAGCATATCTTTGTCAGGAAATAAAACTCCAAAGTCAATGACAAAGATATCGTTTTTATATTCTACAATATAACAGTTTTTACCTACTTCACCTAACCCACCTAAAGCCATGACTTTAAGCTCACTATTTGTACTAGACTTTTTATTTCTAGGTCTTAGATTTGGTTTTTTATTATTTTTATTAATTGGCTTTCTAGTATTAGGTTTTCTAGAAGTAGGAGTAGTTTTAATTTTATCCATAACACTCCTAAATTCGTTTTTTACTTATCTATATTATACCAAAATATGATAATTGATATACTTTTTTATATTAAAAAAGTAGATAAAAATCCCCAATTAATATAAATTGTAAAAAAATAAACCTTAAATAGTTGACAAATAAAATGTTATGTGTTATAATAGTACTGTTATAAACAGCTAAGGAGTATTAGCTCAGTTGGGAGAGCACCTCCCTTACAAGGAGGGGGTCAGCGGTTCGAGCCCGTTATACTCCACCATTGCGCCCGTAGCTCAATTGGATAGAGTGCTTGACTACGGATCAAGAGGTTATGGGTTCGACTCCTATCGGGCGCGCCATTAGATATAAGTCGGGAAGTAGCACAGCTTGGTAGTGCACTTG
>DEQD01000026.1:0-1440 GCA_002359095.1 Caryophanales bacterium UBA3375 | reverse complement strand
GGTCGCAGGTTCAAATCCTGTCTTCCCGACCATTTTATTTTTAATTCAATTTAATATTTGGCGGCATAGCTCAGCTGGCTAGAGCGTTCGGTTCATACCCGAGAGGTCATGGGTTCGATTCCCTTTGCCGCTACCAATTAAGGAATAGAACTCATTGTTAAAAAACCCTAAAAAAAAGGAATGAATAGTGAGATAATAAAGACTAGATTAGAATTTAATCTAGTTTTTTGTATAAAAAATAAGGAGCAAGTTATGGCAAACAGCAATTATATAAAATGGTCGAAAGCAAATGGTATTAATCAATATATTTGTGCTAATACTTTTAGCGGAACCCGAAGAAAAGTAGATGATAAATTTGAGTTAATGAATTTTTATATTGATATTGATTTAAAAGAAATTGGTGTTGATAAAGAATTATATTATCAGTTAAATCATCAATATGAATTTGTAGATAAAATTATTGGTAAATGTATTGATTTAAAAATTCCAAAACCAACTAAAATTAATTTTAGTGGAAATGGATTTCACGTATATTGGAAAATAAAACTAACGAATTTGGAAAATTTATGTACGGTGCTAATGCCAAAATTTGTTTTAAAATTTATAACGAAATTCAAAAAAAATTAATTGAAAAATTTAAAAAATTTGGTGTAGATGATAACGCAAAAGATATTGCTCGAGTATTACGTATTGAAAATACAATTAATTCAAGAAATAATAAAACTTGTAAAACATTATTTTTAAATGATGAATTTGTATTAATAGAAGATATGGCAAAAATATTACCATATTTAAAAGAAGAAGTAAAAAATTTTAAAAATCAAAAAGCAAGTGAAAAACAAAAAATTAGTAAAAGAATTAAATATAAAAATAACAGATAATAAATTTAAAGCACAAGAAGAAATAAAACAATCAATTATTAACAATAAAATTAATAATATAAAACAAATAATTATTACACTGGGATTACAAAAAGTGGAAACGATTATTTATTAGATTTTTTAATCAAAGCATTTGATTTGAATTATATTGTTCACGGTAAAGGAATAACAAATAACTTCTTCTACGTACTAGGGGTGACGTGTAATAGATCAAATTGTAATAATAATTATTACTTAAATAAATATCTTGACTTAATTGAATTAAATAACAATGAAAAGATAGAATTTAAAAATACGTATAAATCAGGATTTAATGCAAGTGGTAATTATATAAAATTAGTTATGATAAGTTAGCAAAATTATTTATTAATAAATGATAATATCAACCATATGAAGCTTTGGCATTTTTATGAGTGATTAAAAATTATATGGTACCATTTACTTTTTTGTGTAAACCTACACTTGTATAATAATTTAATTTGTTCTTAATCTAGTTTATCAAAATTTCTATGTTTTCTGTTTTTAAACTTGTTGTTGTAAGAAACAACTCTAACATAAA
>DEQD01000012.1 GCA_002359095.1 Caryophanales bacterium UBA3375 | reverse complement strand
AACAAAGAATTAAAGATGCTTATCAATCACTTGTAGATACATTTGATTCAATCATGGTTAATAATCAAAAAAAAGGAATATATGGATTTAGTAGAAGAGCAACTATTGAAGGAAACAATATATTAGATGTAGAAGGAATTAAATGGAAAAACGAAAATATTGAAAAAACTAAAATTTTTCCAGAAGATTCCACATTTAATAAGCAGAGAATAAATAAACATTTAGCAACAGAATATAGAGAAGCATACGGAGAAACCCGTATTAAAAATATTAATGATATAGCAACTCCATATACAGGTAAACCACAAAAAATTCATGTTAATAATGTTGAAGGTGCTGGATTTGATGTTTATATTCCTAAAAATAGTTATGTATTAAATGATGGAGTTAGTGGTGTTCGTCCAGTTATTTCAGATACTTCTGAATTAACAGCAGTAATAAAATATAAAGATGGTGCTATAGAACAAATTTCATACTATCAATATGGATGTTTAGCTTTCAGGTAGATATAATGGGACATTCTCCGGATTATTTACCACATTGGCATAAATATGATTATCCAGATAATATAAATTGGAAAGATATTAGAGATGATACTCATTACCTTGGAGAAGTACAGTAATGAAATCTTTAATAATAGAAAGGATGATATATGAATAATCAAGAAATTGATAAAAAACAATTTATAGAAAAACAAATAGATGATTATGATAATGCCATATTATATGTTACCAATGACAGCTATGAAGAAATTGAAAAGTTTTTTAAAAAACGTAATAATCCATATATTAACATTACAGAATATGTTAGATTTGCATATAATATTTATGGTGAAGAATTAGTAGATACCTCTTTTGATTTTAATCAAGATGTGTTTAAATACAAATTCATGGTTAGAACTATGGATGATGAAGGTAATTTTATTAAAGAAGGAGTACAATTAACTAATTGTGCTACTGAAGAAATTACTTATTATCCTGATTTTGAAACTTTTATGGATGAATTTGAACTTGATGGTAAAAAATTTTTTGGAAAGCGTAGAGATTCAAATGCTATTCAAAATAAAATTATTGCCCCAATAATTAATCCATATACTTATTGTCATACTATTTATAGGTTGTTAAATGGATTTGTTTGGCTATCAGGTGCTGGAGATATTATGTTTTATAAAAAAGGAAGAGGAACTGACACTTTTGATCAATTTGGTAGAGAAATATTTTCAAATGATGGTGCTGTAATTATCTATAAAGGGAAAGCATATTTAATAGCTACAGTTCGAAGAATTCTATCTGAATATTGGTTTGATATTGCTGAAAAAGAAATAGTTAGAGATAATAATTTTTTAATTTATGAAAATAATCAACTTGTTGATGCCATATTAGAAACAGATAGATTAGAAACAGATAGATTAGAAGAAGATTTTGTTTGTAATCCTAAAGCAGGTTTTAAATCAGCTTGGGAGATGTTAACAGAGTTTAAATTTGATGATGGAACAACATTATTAGATAATTTTCATCTACTTAAATTTATTGTTGATAATGATAATGGATTTATGTATGCTAGTGTTCCATATTTAGATGATAATTCAAATAATTAACAAATATTAAAATGTCTCAATTGAGACATTTTAATACTTTATTAATAATTGGAGGGGAGATGAGTTTAAATGGTGAATTAGTAATTAAATACAATGATTTAAATAATATGTATATTAATGCTCGGCGATATTATGAGTATATATCACCAGCTTTAGAAAAACAACAAATATATTAGAATCATTAGAATATGTTAATAATACTGATGCTAGTGGTAGATCTTTTGCATCTTTGAAATTATTTATTAATGATTTATTTAATATTCTAGGTAGTAATATAACAATGATTTTTGATCTGTATATGAAGATTACAGCTTTATATGCTTTTGAATTTGCTAAATTGAATCAATCAAAACCAGAAGGTTATGATGAAAAAAGTGATGTTAATTTTAATGAATATGATGATCTTAATACCAAAGATGGGATTGAATTTAGTAAATCAGATTTAGAAAATACACTTAATGCTATTGCTTTATTAAAAGATACATATCCAATAAAACATATGTGTTTAGGTGGTACATCTATAGTATGACCTAAATGGACATAATCGCGTTGATTATATACTATGACAATATCACATTTACACGACAGAAAATTATATCAATATTAGTAAATTAACAATAATTTTGATACAATTTATATGTAAATAATAAAAAAAGGAGAAAAATGAAAAAATTAAATAAAATTATAAAAGGTGGTTTATTAGCATTAGTTCTTAGTCCTATTGCTCTAGAAACTTCGTTAATAAATGCATCTGAAGTGGAAACTTATGATTTACCAGGAACAGGAGATCGTCCACAAGATCCAGATAATGGAAATGGAGAAAACACACCTTCTGCTCCAGGAAATGGAGAAAACACACCTTCTGATCCAGGAAATGGAGACAACAACAATGGTGGTAATGGGGGTAGCCAAAATCCAGAAGTACCAGAGCCAGTTGTTACAGTTAGTTATGATTATACAACTCAAGCAATTCAAAATTTAATTATTAAAGAAAGTTAAGTAAATGATGTATTAAGTATTGCTGAAGTAGAAATTACTGAGACAAAAAATACTTTTACAAATGGTGTAATTTCAAACACAACAACAACAAAATTAACACCAACATTAGTTTCACCAATTACAACTAGTGGAGTACAAACAGTAGTATATACTGATGCTGAAGGGAAATCTAATCAAACTTGGACAATTAATGTCAATGTAGTTAGTGATGATACAATTATTAATAATGCTAGAACTGTAGCATTTAACATTGCAAATCCAGATGTAACGATAACTCAAGCAGAAGCTCTTGCAATTAATAGTTACGATGAATTGATTTCATTATGCGGGGTTAGTGCCCAAGATACAGATGGTAATAATTTAACTGTTGTTTTACCAAAACAAGTTGGAGCAATTGATGTCCGTTCTGGAAAAATTGGAACTCATAAAGTTGAATTTGGTACTCCTAATGTAGCACGTGAAATCGTATCTGATGTACCATTTATAGTTAGTGCTAATGTAACAGTTACTGATTCAGGATTAAGTGAATCAATTCCATCTGAAGAAGGATTAGTACCATTAGATTCTTTAAGAGGAGATGCAAGTAATCCAAAATCTTCATCAGGAGTATACGGAACTAATTCGGGTGTTGCAACAGGATCTAATAATAATATATTACCACTAACTGTTGGAATAGGTTTAGGTGCTATTGCATTAGTTTTTGTAAATAAAAAAAGAAATTAATATGAAAAATTTAAATAAAAAAATATTATTAATTTTTGTATTTTTATTGTTTGTTTCTCCAGTTAGTTTATTAGCTGCTGAGAAAAACAAGGAAGTTGTAAACGATCAAACATTTGCAAAAGAATTAGCTAAAACCGAAGTAGATTTTAGTCTTGCCTCTGGTTGGTATGAAGATAAATCATCCATTTATACAACTTTGTTTGATGAGAATGGGAAATATCGTGGGTATCGAACTACCCAGATATTTGCAAATAATATTGATGATGCTATAATTAATGATTATAAAGAAGATGGGGGAAAAGTATGTAGTATTTTTGAACTAAATACTATTAATGTGGATTATCAAGGATCTACCCATGAAGCTATCGACTTTATTTGTACGCAAGAAGTTGGAAATGAAAATGTGGCAAAAATAGATGGTGATAAATTAACGATAAACAGTGATTTTGGTAAGACAGAAGGTTATTTAGTAGGAATTAGTATGCGAAATAACACTTTTGTTGACGTTGTCGGTGGTGAAGTGAAAAATGATGTTGTTTATGTACTAGATAATAATGGTGGAAGTGCTAAAATTACCCCTATAATGGTTGATGGAGAAAATACAACTAGTGATGAAAATAAATTATTTGATTTTATCCCGATAATCTTAATAATAGCAATATCTGTTATTTTATTAATAATTATCATAGTTATTATTATTAAATTAAAAAATAAAAATAAATCTTATTTTCCTAATAACCAACTAAATAATAAACAACAAGTTTATACTCAATCATATCAGGCGCCACAGCCACAACCGTTTGTTAACAATGATCAGTTTCCTCAACAAACTACAATTATTAATAGTCCGCAATCGACAAATAATGAAATTTATGAAAGTGTTGAAGAATTCTTTAATGTTAATCAAGGTGTAGAAGGAAATAATCCTAATAATTATCCACCATTAAATAACCAACCACAAAATATGGATAATATTGATAGTTATCCACAAAACAATCCATTTTCAAAGCAATAAAATAAAATTTTTATCGATTTTAAATTGTTTTAGGATATTCCTAAAACAATTTTTAATTATCATTTAATTATGTAATCATAATATTTTATATTTTTAATATTATTAAAGTTTAGTAAAAAATATGATATGTAATAGATGGTAAATTTGGTATAATATAATAGATATATATGATTATAATAGCAATGGCTCTAATATCAATGATATTAGTATTAAATATTTTGTATTTTTACTTTAAAACTAACAAAGCATTGTTAGTTTTTCAACAAGGTGGATATAACTATACAAGAATGTTTAGTTATATTAAAGACAATTATAAATATACGTATGGAATAAATGAATTATGTTTAATTATTGCCCCAATAATAGCGATAATTAGACCGGAATTATCATATATTAGTGTGATTATTATGATGTTTTTTTCATATTATAACTTAAGATTTTATAATTTAAACGCTAAACGCTATGATGTAAAATTAAAACTTAATATTACATCACGCGTTAAACGTTTAATTTTTACTTTCTTTTTAATTAATTTATTAGTTTTAGGTTTAAGTATTTATTTATTAAAAAGTTATGGATATAACTTTTTAACACTTAATTTTTATGCATTTATTTATTTAGTTTTTATTATTTTAACTTACGTAATATTTATTAATGTAATGTTAGCTAATTTAATTAATGCCCCAATTGAAAAAGCAATTAAAAGATATTATAAAAATAAAGCTAAAAAGAAATTACAAAGTTTTAAAAACTTAGAAGTTATTGGTATTACTGGTAGTTTTGGTAAAACTAGTACGAAAAATATTGTTGGAACAATTTTATCAGGTTTTGCTCCAACACTAATAACTCCAGAAAGTTATAATACGCCAATGGGGCTTACGATTACTATAGATAAGTATTTAACTAATCTACATCGATACTTTATTGCTGAAATGGGAGCATACAAGCGTGGTGAGATTAAAGAATTATGTGATTTAGTTAAACCAAAATATGGTATTGTAACAAGTGTTGGATCACAACACCTAGAAACATTTAAATCAATTGATAATGTCCTAAATACTAAGATGGAGTTAATTGAAAATCTTCCAAGTGATGGTTTAGGAATTATTAATATAGATAATGAATATATTAAAAACTATCAGATTAAAAATAATGTTAGAATTAAGACATATTCTTTAACTGATAGTGGTGCTGATATTTATGGATATGATATTAAATATTTGGATAACGGTATGCATTTTAAATTTAGTATTAAAAATCAAGAATATGAGGCTAGAACTAAATTATTAGGTAAATATAATGTAGAAAATATATTAGCAGGTATTTTAATAGCAGATCATCTTAATTTAGATATTAATGATATTATTAGTACTATTGCTAAAATTAAACCGGTAAAAAATAGATTAGAGTTTAAAGTAATTAATAATAACACTATTATTATTGATGATGCTTTTAATGCTAATGAATTAGGAATTAAAGAAAGTATTAAGATATTAGGTCAATATCAAGATTATCAAAGAATCTTGATAACACCAGGACTTATTGATTTAGGTTCTAAACATCAAGAAATACATGTTAATTTAGGTGAGTATTTAACTAAATATTGTGATCAAGTATATATTGTTGGTAATTATAATTATGATAGTATATATCAAGGAATTTTAAATACTGATTTTGATACAAATAATGTTATTAATGTTGATAACTTTATGCAAGCATATAATCAAGCAATGAGTATTAAAGATAAAAAGATTATCTTAATTGCCAATGATTTACCAGATAAATTTAATAGTTAGGAGAAAATTATGAGACAAAAAATTGGAGTTATTTTTGGTGGTAAGAGTGTAGAGCATGAAATATCAATTATTTCAGCCCTACAAGCAATGGAAAACATTGATCGTAATAAATACGATGTCTTACCAATTTACATTAGTAAGGACAATCGTTTTTATTCCGATGAGTCATTACTAAGTATGGATACGTTTAAAGATTTAAGTAAAGCAACAAATCCAGCGTTTGATGTTTACTTAGAAAAAGGAGAAAATAACGTATTAGTTAAAAAGTCTCGTGGTAATATCTTTAAGAAAAATATAGTAGGAGAAGTAGATATCTTTTTCTTAATTGTACATGGTACTAATGTAGAAGACGGAACGCTTAGTGGATTTGTTAATTTATTTGATATTCCTGTTATTGGCCCTAGTGTTTTAAGTGGTGCTATTGGACAAGATAAAGCAGTTATGAAAGATATCTTAAAAGCGAATAATATTAATCAAACTAAATATATTTGGGCTTATGATACAGAGGATTATAGTAAAATTAATAACCGTATTAAACAAGAGATTGGTTATCCAGTAATTATTAAACCAGCTAACTTAGGAAGTAGTGTTGGTATTGAAGTAGTTATGGAAGAAAGTATGCTAGAAACTAAATTAGATGAATGTTTTATTTATGATCAAAAAGTTGTTATTGAAGAATATTTAACTGACTTTAGAGAACTTAATATTTCACTTCGTGGTAGTTATAAAAACATTGAAGTATCACCTATTGAAGAAGTCCGTAAACAAGATGAAATACTAAGTTATGAAAATAAATATATGCAAGATGGCAAAAACAAATCATCAGGAATGGCTTCACTTGCTCGCCAAATCCCTGCTGTTTTAGATAAAGAAATAGAAGAAGAAATTAAAAGAATTTCCCAAGCAGCATTTAAAGTATTAAATGTGGAAGGAATTATTAGAATTGACTTTATGTTAGCTAATAATCAAGTATATTTAAATGAGGTAAATAATATTCCAGGAAGTTTATCGTTTTACTTATGGGAGGAAGCAGGAATTTCTTATTCAGAATTAATTAACCAATTAATTGAACAAGGAATAAATGACTTTTTTAGTAAAAAACAAAAAGTGCAAAGTATTGACACTAATGTATTAAACTTCAAAGGAAATAAAAATGGAAAATAGAATTATAAGTAGTTTACCATTAATGGTAATTGCAATATTATTAATGGTTATAATCGTACCAATTATTCGTTTTATTGCCTTAAAACTTAATATTGTCGATATACCACATGGTCGTAAACAACATAAAAAACCAACCCCCTTACTAGGAGGAGTTGCTGTTTTTATTGGAATAACAATTATGCAATTGTTATTTCCTAATCAACTAAATATTGGAGTAGTTGATGAGTTGTTTTTAGGTTCATTTCTAATCTTAATTGTAGGAACAATAGATGATATCTTTGATATGAAACCATTAGTTAAATTATTATGCCAATGTTTAATTTCAATCTTTGTTGCCTATAATTTAGGAGGAATAGAATCAATTCAAGTGTATTCATTTCACATAAACTTTAATGATTTTTTTGGTGTAATGTTACAAGCAATGTGGTTTGTGGTAATTATTAATGCCTTTAACTTAATTGATGGTTTAGATGGACTTGCTACAGGTAGTGGAATAATCTCAATATTTACTATTATGATGGTATCATTACTACGTTATGATACCCAAAACCTAGCATTATATTTAATGTTAATAGGAGTATTGTTAGGTTTTTTAATCTTTAACTTTAATCCAGCTAAAATATTTCTAGGTGATGCAGGTAGTATGTTAATAGGATATTATGTAGCTACTTTATCAGTAAGTGAATATAAATCAGTAACATTTACAATGATGTTAGTAATCGGACTAATAGCTTTCTTACCATTATTTGATACCATCCTTGCTTTTATTCGTCGTAAAGTAAATGGAGAATCAGCTTTTAAAGCTGATGCTCTTCATTTTCACCACCGTTTATTAAAACGTGGATTTAGTCCTAAAAGTGCTGTATTAACAATTTATTTAATTATGTTAGTATATTCAATTAGTTCAATTGTAATCTCAATAGCAGCACCAAAAACTAAGTTTTTAATTTTACTTGGTTTAATTATATTTTCAATATTTATTATTGAAAGATTATATTTATTATCAGATCACTATCGATATCTATCAAATGTGATTAGAAAAGTATTTAAAAAAGAAAATAAGTAACTACAAGAAGTAGTTACTTATTTTTTAATATATTACACCGATTTGATTACGGATATCATCTAAAATTGAAAGTGTTTTTAAAATATCATTGCTAGTATGCATGCTTGGTTCTAATAAGTTATTATTAATAGCTTTGTTTGCTTCAATAAATTGGTATTCATAACCACTCATATTTTCATCCATTTTATAAGTTTTAAGTAAAGTTTTAAAGTTATCAAACACTTCAATTACTTTAGGGTTATTAACATTATCAATTTTAATATAACCCTCAGTTCCATAAATAAATGCTTCATTACTAGTTTTACTACATACATTAGTACTAAGTGTTGCCATTTTATTAGGATACTTAATTACAATATTAGTAATTAAATCTACTCCATTTTCATTTAATATACTACAAGCCTTAATACTTTTATAGTTATAACCTAAAAAAGTTGTAGTAAAACTAACAGGATAAATACCAATATCAAGTAAGGCACCACCTGCAAGCTCTTTTTTAACGATTCTTTCTTTATTAGTAATCGGATAACCGATATTTGCATCAATTTGAGTAATTTCACCAATAGTTTTAGAATCAAGAATATCCTCTATTACAAATCTAGCAGGCATAAAACGAGTCCACATTGCTTCTTGAAGGTATAATCCTTTTTCTTTGGCTAGATTAATAACTTCGTGTGCTTGCTTACTATTAATATAAAATGGTTTTTCACAAATAACATTTTTGTTATGTTCTAGTGCTAACTTAATATGTTGATAGTGAAAATTATGAGGAGTAGTAATGTAGACTAAATCTACATTACTATCCTGACATAATTTAGTATAATCATCATAATAAGTATCACTACATGTAATGTTTTTAGCTTTATTAATATCTCTACTAGCAACAGCATATATATTAATATCATCTAATTTATCAATATAATTAGCTACTTTATTAGCGATACTTCCACCTCCAATAATTCCGATATTTAACATACATTTCCTTTCATAGACATTATACTAAATTATGTATTTTTTCTGTTTTCATTTATTTATCTAAAAACAATTTTATAGCTAATATGCTATAATATAAGTAAGTAATAAGCCGAAATATTAATTTAATAGGAGAAAATAAAATGAAAGAAAATTTTAAGATTATAGCACTGGGGGGAGTAGATGAACCAGGGCGTAATAGTTATGTAATAGAATCTGGTGAGGATATGATTCTATTTGATGCAGGTAGTTCTAACTTCACTAATAAATCACTTGGTGTAGATATGATTTTACCTGATTTTACGTATGTAAAAGAAAATATGAAGCGTTTAAGAGGTATTTTTATATCACATGGTCATATTGATCAAATGGGAGCGCTTAATTCTTTATTAGAAGAGATTAAAGTACCAGTATATGCTTCTAAATATACAATTAAATTCTTAAAAACATATATTGATAAAAATAAATGGGAATTATTAAAAGAAATTAGTTATCATCGTCCAATTCAAGTAGGAGATTTAACGGTCGAAGTATTTGGGTTATCTCATGCTATTTTTGGTAACTTTGGATATGTAGTTGCTAATAAAGATAATAAAGCAATAGTTTATGCAACTGATTATAACTTTGACCAAAGTGCTAATAAGTTTGCTCGTACTGATATTGAACAAATCGTATCTTTATCAAATAAATATGAAGTAGAAGCATTACTTACTGAAGCAATTAGTGCTGATAAAACAGGAATTGCTACCGGAAGTAAAGATTATATTAGAAGTTTTGAACGTATTATTGAAGAAGCTAAAGGTAAAACAATTATTGGTTTATACTCTTCTAACTTAGCAGGAATGACAACAATTATTAATGCGGCAGAAAAATATAATAAGAAGATTGTAATTATTGGACGAGACTTACTTACATATGTAAATATTGCTCGAGAAGAAGGATATTTACAAGTAAAACAAAATATCTTTGCTCGTGTAAGTGAGATTGATGCAATTAAACCGGAAGATTTAATTGTAGTAGTATCTGGACTTTATTCAGAACCATTTATCGAATTAATGAAAATGAGTGATGGACGTCATGGATTATTACAAATTTCTAGTGATGATACTGTCCTTCTTGCTTGTAAACCATATGATGAAATTGAGAGTTTTGCTCAAAGTGCCCTAGATGTTATCGCTCGTACTAATTGTCGAATTAAACAACAAAACTTAAATGTTCCAAGTCATGCACATCAAGAAGATATTAAGATGTTAGTAAACTTATTTAAACCGAAGTTTATCGTACCAATTAAAGGTGAATATCGTAAACGTAAAGCGATTAAAGACTTTATCGTCGATACAGGAAGAGAAAGTGGTGATGTAGCATTAATTAATGATGGAGATATTTTATCTTTATTTGATGAATATCACTTTGTTGGTGATGATATAGTAGTAGAACCACAATTAGTTGGTAGTAGAGAGACTGATATGAGTCATAAATTAATGAATGAGCGTGAAGCATTAGCTGATAATGGTTATGTTATCATTCAATTAATTTATTATAAAGGTGAAAAAGAATTCTGTCAAGATCCAGAAATTATTTCAGGTGGAGTATTAAATATTGATAAAGAAGAAGATTTAGTTAAATTAATTAAGAAAACTATTTATAATTATCAAGCACGTGGTTTAGATAAACAAGACTTACAAAACAAAATTAGAAATAAAGTATCACGTTTAGTCGGAGATATTGTTGGTAAAAAACCACTAGTATTAGTTTCTAAAGTAGAAATTAATAAAGATCGTATTAAAGGTTAATTATGGCAAATAAAAAGAAAAAGAAAAGTACACGTAAAAAGAAAAATAATCAAAGAAGCTATGGGCAAATTGTATTTGCCCTAGTTTTAATTGTTATTGCAATATTTGGTGGAATAGTTAATCAAGGGACACTAGGACATATGTTAAACGGTATCTTAGTGTTATTATTTGGTAACTTATATTTTTATGCTTCAATATTTTTAATTATTATTGGAGTTTTATTACTAATTAATAAAGTTAATTTATTATTTAGTAATAAATATGGTAGAGGACTTAGTATTATAATATTAGCCACTTTAATGTTATTTAGTTATTTTGGTTTTTCATTAGTAACTAGTGATTTATTACAATTAAGTACTTATATTAACCAATTAAAAGATGGTGATATTTATGCAACTGGTTTAATTGGTTATGGACTTAGTCTACCATTTGTCTACTTAATTGGTAGTATGGGTTATTTAATTGTAATTATTATTATTTATCTAATTGGAATTATATCTATTTTTGATTTATCAACAATTATTGATAAATTTAAAGCGATGTATCAAAAACGTAAAATTAAAAAAATGGAAAAAAAAGCTATTAAAAAGGAACAAGAAAAATTAGAGCGTGAAGCTAGATTAGAAGAATTAGCTAAACAAGCTAATGCTGAATTAGAACAAGAAGATAGTAAAGAAGTAAGTGATGATAATAGTTCTAGTGATATTGATGATTTATTTAATGAATTTGATCCAAATTATAAACAAGAAGGAGAAAATCAAGAAATTGCTAGTAATGATGTTAATAATGAAATAACAACATCTAGTAGTGATACAATTAACTTAGAACCATTAAGTGGTAGTTCTTCATTAGGGGATGAAACAATTGATGTAAATGTAATGCCATCAACTTTAGAAAAACAAGAAATTAAGAATAAGAGTATTGGGCAGTATCATGTTCCAAGTCTTAATTTATTAAACGATTATGATAATGTAGCAGATAGTTTAAATACATTAGAACAAATTGCTAAAGAAAAAGCAAAAATATTAATTGAAACGTTAGAAACATTTAACCTGCATGCTAAAATATCAAATATTAGTGTAGGTCCTAGTATAACTAAATATGAAATTATTCCAGAAACAGGAGTTAAGGTAAGTAGATTTAATAACTTACATAATGATTTAGCATTTGCCCTAGCTGCTAAAAATGTACGTATTGAAGCTCCAATTCCTGGTAAAAGTGCAATTGGGATAGAAATTCCTAATGAAACTAATATGATGGTTGGTTTAAAAGAAGTATTAGCAAGTAAAAACAATGATATGGAGAAAAAACTCCAAATTGGTTTAGGTAAAGATATTTATGGTAATGCAATGTTTTGTGAAATTGACAAAACACCACACTTACTAATTGCCGGATCTACGGGTAGTGGTAAGTCAGTATGTGTTAACTCAATTATTGTATCAATCCTAACTAAAGCTTCACCTAATGAAGTTAAGTTAGTAATGATAGATCCTAAGAAAGTAGAGTTAACACCTTATAATGGCATTCCTCATTTACTAGCTCCGGTTGTAACAGAAGCTAAAAAAGCAAGTATAGTGTTACAAAAAATGGTTAAAGAGATGGAAAGAAGATATGAACTATTTTCTGAAACTAATACAAGAAATATTAGTGGATATAACGCTAAAATTAAAGATGAGGAACTAAAATTACCTTACATTGTCGTAATTGTCGATGAGTTAGCTGACTTAATGATGGTTGCTAGTAAAGAAGTAGAAACTTCGATTGCAAGACTTGCCCAAATGGCACGTGCTGCCGGAATTCATTTAATTATTGCAACACAGCGTCCAAGTACCGATGTAATTACTGGTTTAATTAAAACTAATATTCCATCACGCATTGCTTTTGCTGTAAGTAGTGGAATTGATTCACGTACTATTTTAGACCAAACAGGAGCTGAACAACTACTTGGTAAAGGAGATATGTTATTATCACAACAATCAACAATTGGACTTGAACGTATTCAAGGTGCGTTCTTATCTGATGAAGAAATTATTAAAGTAGTAGACTTTATTAAAGACCAAGTAGATGAAGAAACACTAGAAGCTAGTTATGATCAAAGTCTAGTTAACATTGATGTTAACAACGACTTTGATGAAGAACTAGATCCACTTTATGAAGAAATAGAAAAGTATGTAATTCAAACCCAAAAAGCAAGTGCTAGTATGTTTCAACGTCAATATAAAATTGGATATAATCGAGCACTAAGAATCTTAGATCAATTAGAAGCTAATGGAATTATTAGTGCTAATGAAGGGACTAAACCACGTCGTGTCTTAGTAGGAGAAGGTGATGAAAGTTATTAAAAATACTATTAATAATTATAGTATGATTAATCCCTTAACTACCGTTAATCGCATTAATCTATACAAAAATATTAATAAAGATAATGTTAATGATGTAATGATTTATTTATTACTTACTCGTATAATTAATGATTATACTAATGAATTAGATGTTGTTAGCTTTAGACAATATAAGGCTAAAAACTATGATTTAAGAACAAGTATTAACAGCTATGATTATGCCAAAAAAATAGTGATTGAATATAGTGTTGAATATATTGATAACTTAGTTAATAGTGATATAGTTTTAGATGTTATTAATCAAATTATAAGTATTAATAATATTAATCAAAGTTTATTTATTCAAAAACGAGATGATTTAATAACAGAAATTAAATCAATAAAAGATAATCCACAAAGTGAGGTAAAAAACTTACTTGCTAAAACTTTATATCAAGATGCTCTTGATATTGAGGAAATGATTAATGTTTTAACAAACATTAGAATTGATGATCTAACCCAAGCATTAGAAAAAATCATTAATACAAAAATTTTCTTACAAATTAATTATCTAGCAGATAAAAAAGAAGTTAATGATTTTACGACAACTAGTTTAGCTAATAAGTTTGATTATCAACCACTAAATCAAGATATTAAAGATTTAGTGGTTGATGATAATAATATGCAAGCTAATATTATGTTAAGTTATAAAATCAATACCAAGTTAAGTAGAGAAGAAAAAATATTATTTAATGCATTATTTGGAAGTGGTGCTGATTCTTTATTATTTAAAATAATAAGAGAACAACACCATCTGTGTTATAGTGTTAGTTCCATGTTAATGGAAAATGATATTTTAGCTGTATATGTTGGTTTAGATAAAGATAAGATTGATTTTTGTATTAAAGAAGTTAATAATATCTTAGAGCAATTAAAAGAAAATGATAGTATTTATAACCTAGATTCTATTATAAAACAAGTAGAAGACAAACTACTAAGAAGTAGAGATAAGTTTAGTTATAATAAACAATTAATTATAAATCATGTTTTATTTGGTTATGAATATGATATTAATACAATCATTAATAATATTAGTAATATGACTAGCGATAAAATTAAAGATATAGCTAATGTTATTACACCTATAAATCAAGTAATTATCAAATAAATGAAGTAAACAGCACTGCGTAAAAAAATGTCTTACTAAAAAAAGAGTAAGACATTTTTTGTTAAAATATTTAAAAAGGAGCAGTGCTTATGGCTAAAAAAGGACAAAAATATAAAAAATAT
>DEQD01000040.1 GCA_002359095.1 Caryophanales bacterium UBA3375 | reverse complement strand
TATCACATTTACACGACAAAATTCTTAGCATATGACTACATACTTTATATATTTTGTGCTATAATAATAAAGTATATGCAAACGATATCGTCAGAAAAATAGTCATACTACTATTAAGACAGGGAATTTACTTATTTTGTAATCCTTGTTTTTTGTGTTTATATAAAGGAGTTAAATGAGCAAAGAAAGACACGAATTAAAATTAGGGAAGAATACACGTGTTAATTTCTCTGATAGAGATGAACGTTTAGAGATTCCTAATTTAAATGATATTCAAACAAGTTCATATGAAAAACTTGTTGATGAGCGTTTAGATTTATTATTTAAAAATTATTTTCCAATTACTGATGAAAAAGAAGAATTGGAATTTCGTTATGTAAAATGTTTCTTTGATGTTCCAGAAGTATGGTTTGAAGATGAAGTAGAATACAAAAGACGTGGGTTAACTTACTCTCGTCCTTTAAAAATTACAGTACAACTATATGACTTAGTTAATGAAGTTGTAGTTGAAGAACGTGATGTGTTCTTATGTGATTTACCAATAATTACTGATCGAGGTACATTTATTATTAACGGTGTAGAACGTGTAATCGTTTCACAAATTGTTCGTTCACCAGATTTATATGTAACTAAAGAAGCTGAAAAATCAAACAATGAAGAAAAAATTGTTGGTCAAGTAATGCCTTCTCGTGGTACTAGATTAAGTATTGAACAAAGATATAATTATGATATTTTTTCTGGACAAAAAGATTTATACCGTCAAATTATTAATGATTTAACTAAATCAGAAAAAGAACTTCTTGGTGAAGATGTTGAAAACGGAGAGTTAGTAAGTAAAAATGTATTTGAAGGTAATATTAAATCAGCTAAGAAACATTTAACAGAACTTAAAAAAGAATATAAGAAAAATCAAATTCGTTTCCAATTTGATTCTTCTCGTCGTGTAACATTATTAGCATTTTGTTACTTACTTGGTTTAGATACAAAAAATATTGTAAATGTGCTTGGGGACAACCGTTTAGTGCGTGAAAACTTATTAGTTGAAGAAAATAAAACATTTGATGATGCTCTAGATGCTTTTATTCAAGCACAAATCTTAAACGTTGCTAATTTTGAGAAAATGGATTTAGATTATCAAAAAGATATTGATAACATTATCTCTCACTTAGAAGCAGCAAATGTTGATGCTGATAGTAAAGAAATTAAAAAAGTATTAGAATTAAGTAATGAAGAAATTCATAACATAGTAATTAAATCTAAAAATGATGAATATAATAAAGTTATTGAAGACTTTTTAAGTTTGTGTGATGCTAACCGTATTAATCGTGAGAATACATTAATAGTTAAAAATACTCACATTTTGCGTCAAAAACGTAAAACTTATGAAGATATTTTAGCTCGTTTTAATACTCGTGCTTATAACTTTGGTTCAGTAGGTAGATATAAATTTAACTTGAAAGCAGATTTAGTTAAGAACGCTTTAATGAGTGTAAACTCACGTTTTTATGGTGTACGTCTAGCTGAAGATGTAGTAAGTCCTACTAATAAAAAATTAAAATTAGAGGCAGGAACTTTAATTGATACAACTAACTTAGATAAATTATCTGAAATTTTAGAAGATGGATTTGGTATTTTTGAAGAAATAATTGATAATCCTGAATTAGGAATTAAAGAAAAAATTAAACTACAAAAAGTAAAAGTACAATCACCTAATTATGATGAAGTAATTGATGTTATTGGTACTGTTAAATCATCAGATAAAAAAATGACAATCGGTCTAGATGATATTGTAGTATTCTTTAACTACTTCATTGGCTGTGTATATGGAGTTGGTAAATTTGATGATAAAGATCACTTAGGTAATCGTCGTGTACGTTTAGTTGGTGAGTTAATTGAAGAAGAAATGGCAAGAGCGTTATACGAAATTGAACGTCGTATTATGCGTTATGGGTTTACCGCAATTAAGAGTGGAGATGTTGAAAACAAGATACCTAAAGGATTTGTAACGACTTCATTTGATGCCGCAATTAAATCATTCTTTGCAACTTCACAATTATCACAATTTATGGACCAAACTAACCCACTTGCTGAAATTACACACAAACGTCGTTTATCAGCATTAGGACCTGGTGGTATTTCTCGTGAACGTGCAACAACAGATATTCGTGACGTTCACCCAACACACTATGGTCGTATTTGTCCAATCGAATCACCTGAGGGTGGAAACATCGGGTTAATTAGTTCGTTAACTGTATATGGACGTATTAATGATAAAGGGTTTATTGAAACTCCATATATTCGTGTTGAGAAAAAATATGATAAACAAGGTAACTTCAAAAAAAGTTATATAACAGATGATATTGAATATATTACAGCAATTGATGAAGATCGTTTCTGTATTGGTCAATCGACAGTTAACTTTAATGAAAAAACAGGTGAGATTTTAGATGAAATGGTACCTTCTCGTTATAATGGTGCTAGTGATATTCGTCCACTTGAAACTATTGATTATATTGAGATTTCACCAAAACAAATCTTTAGTGCCGGAACAGGTCTAATTCCGTTCTTAGAGCACGATGATGCCAACCGTGCGCTGATGGGTGCTAACATGCAACGTCAAGCAGTACCGTTAATGATTAGTGAATCACCAATCGTTGGTACTAGTATGGAGTATGCAATTGGTAAAGACTCAGGAAGTGTAGTTAATGCAAAAACTTCTGGTACTGTAACATTTGTAAACAGTGAAGAAATTGTTGTTAAAAACTCTAAAGGTGAAGAGTTTAGTCACCCATTAATTAAGTACTTACGTACTAACCACTCAACAACTCTTAACCAATCACCGATTGTTAAAGTTGGTCAAAAAGTTAAAAAAGGTGAAGTAATTGCTGATGGTACAGCGATTGAAAATGGAGAGTTAGCATTAGGTAAAAACGTTACCGTTGCCTTCTTAACTTGGGATGGGTATAACTATGAGGATGCCGTAATTATTTCAGATCGTTTAGTTAAAGAAGATGTTTATACTTCAATTCATATGGAAGAATATGTGTGTGAAGTGCTTCAAACTAAGTTAGGGTTATCACAAATTACTCGTGATATTCCAAATGTTGGTGAAGAAGCTAAAAAACATCTAGATGAAAATGGTATTGTAGTTGAAGGTACTTATGTAGAAGAAGGAGATATCTTAGTAGGTAAGGTAGTTCCTAAAGCAAAAACTGAACCAACTGCTGAAGAAAAATTATTATTTGATATCTTAGGTGAAAAATCTCGTGATGTTAAAGATGAATCACTACGTGTAGAACACGGTGGTGGAGGAATTGTCCAAAAAGTATTAGTATATGATGCTGAAAAAGACAATTTAGATGTTGGTGCTGATGTTAAACAAGTTGTTAAAGTATACATCGCTCAAAAACGTAAGATCCAAGCTGGAGATAAAGTTGCTGGACGTCACGGTAACAAAGGGGTTATCTCAAGAGTACTTCCTCAAGAAGATATGCCACACTTAGAAGATGGTACACCAGTAGATATCATGTTAAACCCGCTTGGGGTACCAAGTCGTATGAATATTGGTCAGGTACTAGAAATGCACTTAGGTATTGCCGGTAAACGTCTTGGTGAAAAATTTGCAACTGAGGTGTTTGAAGGGGCAAAAGAAGAAGATATTATTAACTTCATGAAAGAAGCAGGAATTGATAAAACAGGTAAAGTTACATTAATTGATGGACGTACTGGAGAACCATTTGATAATCCAGTAACTGTTGGGGTAATGTATATTATGAAATTAGCTCACATGGTTGATGATAAGATGCATGCTCGTAGTATTGGTCCATATGCACTTGTTACACAACAACCATTAGGTGGTAAGGCACAATTTGGTGGTCAACGTTTTGGTGAAATGGAGGTATGGGCACTAGAAGCTTATGGTGCTGCTAACATCTTACGTGAAATGATGACAATTAAGAGTGATGATATCTTTGGTCGTAGTAAAATGTATGAAGCACTAACTAATAATGAAACAACAACAGATATTGTTGTTCCTGAAAGTTATAACGTATTATTAAACGAAATTCATGGTCTTGGTATTGATTTACAAATGCTTGATAAAGATGGAGAAGAAATCAGAATTACTGATTTAATTGAATACTAAAAAGGGGTAAAATGGTAGAAAAAAGACACATTGATGAAGTAAAATCATTAAAAATCCAATTAGTTTCACCAGATAAAATTCGTAATGAATGGTCTAATGGAGAGGTATATAATTTTGAAACATTAAATTATCGTACATTAAAACCAGAATTTGGTGGATTATTTTGTGAGCGCATTTTTGGTCCAATGAAGGATTATGAATGTGCTTGTGGTAAATATAAAAAATCTACATATCGTGGTAACCGATGTGAAAACTGTGGGGTTGACATTGTAAGTAGTAAAGTACGTCGTCAACGTATGGGTCACATTGAATTAGTAAACCCAGTAGTATCTCCTTTATTTAAAAAATATATTGCTATTTTATTAGGTGAAGGTACTCGTCAAACAGATTTAGATGCACTTATTAATTACCGTGCTTATATTATTACTAAATCTACTAATAAAAGATTACCTGCAGGGACAATTATTGATAAGAATGAATTAATAAAACTTGAAGGTATTGATGGGATTGAAGTAAGTTATGGTACTATTGGTTTAAAAGAGTTCTTATTAAACTATGATGTAGATAAAGAAATTAAGAAGGTTAAACAAGCAATTAATAAAGTTAATAAAACTATTAAATCTAATATCGAGAATGAGAAAACTCCCCGCAATCAACGTGAGAAATTAAGAAAATTAAATGAACACTTAGAGTTATTAACTAATTTTAAAAATTCAGGAAACCGTCCTGAATGGTTAGTTATGGATGTAATTCCAGTAATTCCTGCTGATTTACGTCCTCTTGTACAATTAGGTAGTGGTCGTAACGTAGTTAGTGGGATTAACGAATTATACCGTAAGGTAATTATTCGTAACCAACGTTTAAAAGAAATGATTAAATTAGGTTCTCCTCGTTTATTATTAAACGATGAACGTGTAAGTTTACAAAATGCAGTAAATGACTTATTTGATAATTCTAAAAACAATGAAACAGCCTTAAATAAAGGTAAGAAAATTCAAAAATCATTAGTAGAACAATTAAAAGGTAAACAAGGACGTTTCCGTCAAAACTTACTAGGTAAACGTGTAGACTTCTCGGGACGTAGTGTAATTGTTGTCGGTCCAGATTTAGAATTAGATGAATGTGGATTACCACAAGAAATGGCATTAGAGTTATTTAAACCACTTGTAATGGGACGTTTAATTGCTAAGAAAAAAGTACCAAACATTGGAACTGCTAAGAAAAAAATTGAAAACCGAGATGATGATATCTGGGAAGTATTAGAAGAAGTAGTAAGTGAAAACAAAGTATTATTAAACCGTGCCCCTACGCTTCACCGTTTAGGGATTCAAGCATTCCAACCAAAACTAGTAGAAGGTAAAGCAATTAGACTTTCACCTCTAGTTTGTGCGGCTTATAATGCCGACTTTGATGGGGACCAAATGGCGGTGCACTTACCATTATCTAAAGCTGCTCAAGAAGAAGCGACTAAGTTAATGTTAGCAACTAATAACATCTTAAACCCTAAAGATGGTCAACCTATTGTTACTCCTTCTCAAGATATGATCTTAGGTAATTATTACATTAGTATGGAAGAAGATAACGAACAAGTATTTATCTTTAAAGATGAAGAAGAAGCAATGATGGCTTATGAAAATCGTTTAATTTCTCTTCATGATCGAATCTTTATTCGTGCAACTAATGTAAGTAATGGATACTTAGGAGAAGATTTAGAAGATAAATTATTATTAACTACAATAGGTAAATATATTTTTAATAATATTACGCCAAATGATTATCCATACATTAATGAACCAAGTTTAGAAAATTTAAATGGTTTAGATGAGAAATATTTAATTAAGTTAGGAACTAACTTACATGATGTACTTGCTAATACTCCTCTTAACAAACCATTTAAAAAAGGTTTCTTATCTGATTTAATTTATGATGTTTTTGAAAAATACTATGATCAAGTTATTGAAGATAAAGAAAAAAATAAAACAATTCCAGTTACTAGTCGTATGCTAGATGATATGAAAGCTCTAGGATTTAAATATTCAGCATTATCAGGTATTTCAATCTCTTATGCTGACGTTCCTAGTGTAGAAAAACAAGATATCTTAGATAAAGCACAAGAAGAAGTAAATGAATGGAACCAATTATTCCAAGATGGATTAATTACTGAAAATGAACGTTATCAAAAAATTACTCAAACTATCTGGACAGATGCACGTGAGGAAATTACAGAACGTTTATTAGAAGAATTAGATGATACAAACAACATCTACATGATGTCTGATTCTGGGGCTCGTGGTAACCGTTCTAACTTTACTCAGTTAGGGGCGATGCGTGGTTTGATGGCGGCACCAAATGGTCGTATTATCGAACTTCCAGTAAAATCATCGTTTAAAGAAGGATTAAGTGTACTTGAGTACTTTATCTCTTCTCACGGGGCTCGTAAAGGTTTAGCTGATACAGCACTTAAAACTGCTGACTCAGGATATCTTACTCGTCGTTTAGTAGATGTTGCTCAAGACGTAGTAATTACTGAAGAAGATTGTCATACATATGAATATGACTTAATTACAGATATGAAAGAAGATGATGAAATCATCGTTCCATTCAAAGAACGTATCGTTGGACGTTGTTTACAACAAGATGTTGTTGATAAAAAAGGTAATGTAATATTTAAAACAGGACACTTAATTAACGAACAAGATGCTGATCAAATCGTTGACTTAGGATACACTGAACTTAAAATTAGAACAGTATTTAGTTGTAAAGCTAAAGATGGTATTTGTCGTAAATGTTATGGTCGTGACCTTTCTAACAACAACCTTGTTAATGTTGGGGAAGCTGTTGGTATTGTTTCAGCGCAATCAATTGGGGAACCAGGAACACAGCTTACCATGCGTACCTTCCACACAGGTGGGGTAGCCGGAGCTGATATTACCCAAGGTCTTCCACGTGTAGTTGAAATTTTTGAGGCAGCTAACCCTAAAGGGAAAGCATTACTAGCTGCAGAAAGTGGTAAACTTAAAATTGAAGAAAAAGCTGCTGGATTTGAAATTAAAATTTTACAAAACCGTAAAGAAGTTTGGAAAACAGTTGTTCCACACGGAATTAAAATTAAATACCAAACAGGTGATAAGGTAGAACGTGGACAAGAACTAACAGAAGGTAGTATCTATCCAAAAGAATTACTAGAATACAAAGGTGTTAAAGCAGTACGCGATTACATCTTAAAAGAAATTCAAAAAGTATATCGTCTACAAGGGGTGGCAATTAACGATAAACACGTTGAGATCATTGTTAGTCAAATGATGAAATACGTGCGTGTAATTGAACCAGGAGATACTGGATTAATTACCGGTGAGTTAATTAGACCAAGTAAAGTTTATAAAGCAAATGCTAAGGTAATTGCTAAAGGTAAACAACCATGTGGTGTAAAAGCAGAAATCATGGGTATTAAGAAATCATCTTTAGAAACAGAAAGTTTCTTATCTGCAGCTTCATTCCAAGAAACTGCTAAAACATTATCAAATGCAACAATTCGTGGGAAAGTTGATCCATTATTTGGTATCAAAGAAAATGTTATTGTTGGTAAGATGATTCCAGCAGGTACTGGTCGTACTCGTAACTATAAAGGTATTAAAGATTAATTAAACTGATACTCATAAACACTTATGAGTATCTTTTATTAATAAGGATTTAATATGAATAAACTACTAACCAATAAAAACTATCATAGGTATCATGATAAAAAAGTTAGCTAAAAATAACTTATTGTTATTTTTAACTTCACTTTCCCTATCTTTTATTGGTAGTAGTATCATTATTAATCAAACTAATGCTTATCTTGAATATGATAATTATATGAAGTTTATTTTAATAACTTCAGCAATAGTTACAACTTTTTCATTAGTCAAAATCTTTTTTACTCGTTTTAATAAATTATATAAATATTTATTCTTTATTGGATATTGTGGTTTTATTTATGTATTTTTATTTTGTCGCGGTGGAGATTTAGCTAGTGATAGTAATTTTAATTTTAATTTATTTGCATACAATGAGTTAAATCCTCATGATCATCTAGCTTTTAAATTAAGTATATTTAATATTCTATTATTTCTTCCTTTTGGTTGTGTATATTATAAAACTAAAGCACTTAACTTTTTATCAATTATTATCTTTATTATTTTATGTGTAATGATTGAATATTTACAAGTTGTTGAACATGTAGGAGTATTTGATGTAACAGATATCCTGTTATATATCATTGGATTCTTCCTAGGAAGAGTGATTAGAAACATATTCTTAAGATTAAGATTTAGGTATTAATAATTAAAATGATAAAAATTCCATAGAAATGAGCCTTTTAGGCTCTTTTTTTAATGAAAATATAAAAAAACGTGAAAAATAAAAGCGAAAAACTTGACACAAAATATATTATATGCTATAATATCAATGTTATTAGAGGTCCAGTGGCGCAACGGTTAGCGTACCTGCCTGTCACGCAGGGGGTTGCGGGTTCGAATCCCGTCTGGACCGCCATTGGTTCTGTAGCTCAGTCGGTAGAGCAATGGACTGAAAATCCATGTGTCGGCGGTTCGATTCCGCCCCTAGCCACCATTTAGTTAACTTTCAATTTAAAATATACATTATGAAAAAAGCCCTTATTGGGCTTTTTTTTCTAGATATAGGAGGTTTTAAGGTGATTAAAACAAATTTTCATACTCATTGTGTTCTTTGCTTACATGCATCAAAAATGCCGGTTGATTACGCTAAATATGCGTTAGAAAATGGCTTTACTGAAATTGGTTTTTCCGATCATGGATATATTCCACGTAGCTTTATGTCTTATGATGATTATATCAAGATGTATCTTCCTAGACAGATGACGAGATTTGATTTTGAAAATGTTTATTTATCAAATATCAATTTAGCTCAAAAATTATACGGAGATAAAATAAAAATATATAAAGGGCTAGAAATTGAATATTTATATGGTAGAGACGATTTTTATCTTCATTTATTATCAAAATTAGATTATTTGAACCTAGGAATTCATTATTATTCCGATGGAAAAAAACTTTATAATAGTTATGATGGAGTAACTAAAGATACATTAAAGTATTATGTACAAACAGCAATTGATGGAATGAAAACGGGTTTTTTTAAAATTTTAGTTCATCCAGATTTATTTATGTTTAATTATCAGTCAGAACAAGGACCATTAATTTTTGATGAAGTATGCGAAAAAGAATGTCGCCGTTTAATTGAGGCAAGCATTAAATATAATGTTGCTTTAGAAATCAATTGTGGTGGAACGCAAAATATTAAAGATGTTAATGGAAAAATAGAGTTTGTCTATCCTCGTAGCGAATTTTGGAATTTAGTCAAAGAATATAAAAAAGCTCGCGTCATTATTGGAGCTGATGCACATAGTACAAATGCTTTAAATGGTGAGAATGTGGAAAAAATTATTCAATTTTCGCAAAAAATTGGTTTAGAAGTCATTTCATCAATATTCTAAACTTGATATATAATTAAATGATGTTATAATAAGAATGAGGATGTGGTTATATGTACGTTTTTGGGTTTGATATTGGGGGTACTTCCATCAAGGCTGGAATGTTTAAGAACCACAAATTAGTTGTTAGTCGCTCTTATTCCTCGAAAAATAAACCATATCATTTATTATTAAGTGATATGTCAAATTTTGTGAAAGAAATGGTTAATGAGTATCGTATTTCAGAGCTAGATATTTTGGGAATTGGGATGGGGATTCCAGGTATTTATTATCAAAACAAAGTTTCATGTGTTAATATTGATCTAAATTCAGAAACTTTTATAAATGATTTTAAATCATTATTAGGGTTTGATACTTTAATTGTTATTGATAATGATGCAAATTTAGCAGCATTAGCGGAAGCTAAAGAAAAAAACTTGCAAAATATTTTATTAATAACATTAGGAACCGGTATTGGCTGTGGAATTGTTATTAATGGGACAATTTATCACGGTTCGCAAAATATTGCTGGAGAAATCGGGCATATAAAAGTTAATAATCCATATCATTTTAAATGTTCTTGTGGAAAAAATGATTGTCTTGAAACATTATCAAGTGCGACAGGTATTTTACGTTTGTTAAATATTAAAGACATATCTTCTAGTAACTTAACTTTTAGTGACTCGTGCGCAGATGTTTTTATGAAAGCCCAACAAGGAGATTTGCTAGCTAATCAAATTTTAGATGAATCACTTTCATATTTAGGAAATGAAATTGGTAATTTAGTTAACATATTAAATCCTGATGTAGTTGTTTTATCAGGAGGAATGACAAAATCGAATTCTTTTTTAATTGATAAGATTTTACCGAGTTACCAAAATTCTTTATTTAGGGCTAAGGATACTAAAATTACTATTTCAAGTTTAAATTTAGAGGCCGGGATTTACGGTGCGATGTGGTTGGTGAGCTATTATGGAGAATAAAAATTTTAAGATTATTAGCGGAGGGATAGCTAGTGGAAAAGCATTAGTTTATTCTTCAAATTATGATACCTTACATTGTAAGGAGGATAATGTAGAAAAAGAAATTTCGAATATGAAATTAGCTATTTATCGTTCTGTTGTTCAATTAGAAAATATTAAATCTTCAAATATGTTAGCAAACGATAATTTTATTGATGCTCATATTTTATTGTTGAAAGATGAAACGTTAATGAGCGAAATTGAGCAACGCGTTAGAAATAACAAAGATATTGCCTCAAAAGTTTTTGAGGAAATATTAAATCGTCATATTAACATGTTACAAAAAGCTGAGACAGAATATTTGAAAGAACGCATCCTTGATTTAAAAGATGTTAAGTTTAGAGTTCTACGTAACTTATTTGAATTAGATACAAATCAGGAAGTAGAAAGTGGGATTATTTTAGTTGTCGATGAGTTAATGCCATCTTTATTGCTAGATTTAAACAAAAATATTAAAGGGTGTATTGCATCGCATGGTGGACAGACTAGCCATAGTGCAATATTGTGTCGCAGTTTAGGAATTCCTTATGTTATAGCGGACATAGATAATATTAAAAAAGATGATAGTATTATTATTGACTGTTATAAAAACATTTTGTATGTTAATCCAAGTGAATCATTAATGCTAGAATATGAGTATTTAGCATTAAAAGGAGACTTAGTACAAACCCAAACAATTTCTAAACCAGATGATTATAAGATTTTCGCAAATGTATCAAGTAATCAAGAAATTAAAAAAGCCATTTCAGCAAATTTTGATGGTGTCGGTCTTTATCGTACTGAGTTTATTTTTATGCAAGATCGTACTTTGTTAGACGAAGATTTTCAATTTAATTTTTATAAAGAAGCTGTTATTGCATGCAAAGGAAAACCAATTTGTTTTAGAACGTTTGATTGTGGTGATGATAAGAAAATATCGAGTATTATTACAGGAAAAAAAGGTGTTCAAAATTATTTTAACAATATGAATTTTTTTAAAACGCAGATTAGAGCATTATTACGTTCTTCTGAATACGGTAATATTAAAATCATGTTTCCAATGATTGAGCATGTAGAAGATTTCAATAAATTACGTGATATTGTTTTCGAGGAAATGAAGTTGTTGAATATTACAAAAAAAATCGAAGTCGGAATGATGCTTGAAACAAAGGAAGCTTACGATCATCTAGAATCATTTAAGGATGTTCCATTTATGAGTGTTGGAACAAATGATTTAGTACAAGAGTTATATCACATCTTAAGAGATGAGGTAACGAATTATGATTCTTTTATGCAAGATTTATTAGATAAATTACAAAACGTTATTAATTTTTGTAATGAAAATAAAATTACATTATCCGTGTGTGGAGAAATTGCTGGTGTATATGAAACCGTATTAGAGCTTTATAAGCGTGGATTACGTAATGTAAGTATTGCTTTTGGTAATTTGAATTCCGTTGTTAAAGCGATAAAAAAATGTGAGCGCGAAAAACTTTTTAATTAAAAACTTAACTTTTTGGTTAAGTTTTTTTTATTATTTTTTTTCTAAAAAACTATTGAATTAATTTTAAAAGTATAGTATAATATCATAGACTCACGAATATGAGGGTTGGCTGTGAAGTGGAAGGTTGCTGATACACCGGTTAGCGTTGTCATGTAACTAGCTGGTGTGACCAGGTTTTTCCATGGAGCAAGTCTATAAAAAATTATAGGCGAAAGGAGTTTATTAAAAATGGCTAAAGAAAAAATTAAAATTCGTTTAAAATCTTATGACCACAGATTATTAGATCAATCTGCTAAAAAAATCGTTGAAAGTGCAAAGAAATCAGGTTCTGCTGTAAATGGACCAATTCCACTTCCAACTGAAAAAGAAATTTTCACAATCTTACGTTCTCCACACGTTAACAAAGATTCACGTGAACAATTCGAAAGAAGAACACATAAGAGATTAATCGAAATCGTGGAACCAACTCCACAAACAATCGAAGCTTTAATGCACATTGATTTACCATCAGGTGTAGAT
>DEQD01000018.1 GCA_002359095.1 Caryophanales bacterium UBA3375 | reverse complement strand
TATCACATTTACACGACAAAATTTTTTACTACTTGAAGAAAATTTAAATTTTTTGTGTTATAATTTATATGTATTAATTGTGAAGGCGAAATTAAAACAATTAATACAGAGACTATTAATATTAATACAGAGACTATTAATATTAATACAGAGACTATTAATTAAAATATAAACTAAAATTAAATAAGGAAATACTAATTAATATTTATAAAATAAGCACGATTTTAATTATCTAACGTGCTAATTTACTTTACTATCTCTCTCATATATTTATATACTTTTCTTATTTTTATATATTCGCAATATTTATAATTATTAATTAATAGTCAAGTCACTATACATAGGTAGTGACTTTTATTGTGTTAAGTGAAGGGGAAGAATGAAAAAGAAAATAATAATGACACTATTATTAGTATTGCCAATTATATCGAATTTTACTACTACTAGTGGTGATGAAATAATAAATACTAATAATATAGATCAAATTAATACTCGTACTATTATAGCTGGTGGTGGAGATAAATTTGATTATAAAATTGATACAGATAAATGGATGACGATTACAAACAATCAAACAGGGATTAAATTAAGACGAAATGCATTGTATATGCGTTTAAAAGGTACAGATATACCAGTTTATTGTATACAACCAGAAATGGGAAATGTATCTGGTAATGGGGTAGAATCTAGTGAAACTTGGGATAAATTAAACCCAACGCAACAGCAAAATATCTCTAGAATTATTCAAATTGCTGATAGTAAAATATATCAAGGATTATCTAATGATTATAATTTAGCTGGTCAAATGTTAGTTTGGGAGCAATTAGGTTATACTGTTGTTGCCCAAAGCTTTGATATTAGTCAACAAATTAATGAAATTAAAGCTGAATTAAGTACATATGATATTGTACCTAGTTTTGATAATCAAACTATTGCTTTAAAATATAATCCAATTACAAAACGCTCAGAAGCTAGTATCACAGATACTAACGAAGTTTTATCAACAAAATTTCCTAATCTAAATAATATCAATATAAAAGGCTATGAGATAACTAGAAATGAAAATACCTTAACAATAAGTACAAATGATTACACAAACAATCCAATTGCTATAAATAACACAACAACTTCTGATAAAACTCGTTGGCAACCCGTTGATAATGGTCAACCAGGTTACCTTGTAGATACATTTCAAGATACAGTATATGGGCTAAACTCATATGTAGATTTTAGTTTTAATGTTCAACCTAGTAATGGTAGTGTTAATTTCGTCAAAAAAGATGACCATGATCAACCTTTAGCGGGCAGTGTATTTGATATTTATCAAGACTTAAACGCTAATAAAGTAATTGATCAAGGTGATAATGTATTTAGTAGTGTGAAAAGTAATAAAGATGGAAGTGTTGAATCATCTTTATTACCAGATGGTAACTACATCATCAAAGAAGTACAAGCACCTAGTGGATACATTAATGATGGATACGAAGAAGCATTTATTATTAATGGTTTAGGAACTAGTATAACATTAAATAACAACCAACCAGTAATTAATAAAAAAGTTGAAGGTTATGTTGAAATAACAAAAGTTGATGCCTTAAACGTACGTCTTTCTAATGCTGAGTTTAGTGTTTATGAAGATATAAATGGTGATAAACAAATTGATGATAAAGATAAATTAGTTACCAAGTTAACTACAGATGCAAATGGATATAGTAAAACAGACTATTTATTAGGTGGAGATTATATTATTAAAGAAACTAATGCTCCATCAGGTTATGTAAATAATGATGAATTACTATACTTTAGTATTAATGAGGATAATGTTAAAAATCAAATGCAGACAAATTAATAGCTTCTTTTGAAGTAGTTAATCATAAACAAGAAATTAAAAAGCAATCTGTTAAAACAGGTATTCAAGCATCAACTATGATGCTAGCAGTAACTGGATTAACTGGTATTGTAATCTTTATTTTTATCAAACAAAGAAATAACAAAGTAGAAGGAATCTAATTAGATTTCTTTTTTTTAACCATTATTTATTTTGTTATAATATAGTTATAAGAAGGATAAATATGGATGAAAAAAAGATAATTAAGTTTAACAAAAAAGCTAATAAAAAAAATAAAGTCAAAAAGATAAAAGATAATTATGTATTATTACTTAAAAAGAATGAATTAAGTGATTATAGTCACTTAAAAAATAATCTATCAGATCTTCTATATCAAAAAGAAGAAGTAGATTTAAATACGATAAGTAATAAAGAATTACTAAAAAAAGTAATTAAAGCTAAATATATCTTTATTGATGAATATGATCCAAGACTTAGTGGATTTAACTTTCAAGAACAAGAAACTATCTATTTAGGTACAAAATGTGGTTTTTTTAAAGAAGAATTAAATAAAGAAGTAAGTGAATTTGAATTAGAATTTTTTTCTAAAATGAAGTATATAGTTGTTGGTTCTAGTTTAATGAAAAACTATTACCAACAACTATATAATGTTGATAAAGAACAATTTTTAGAATTAGGTTTTTATCAAAATGATAAATACTATGCTAAAAAATGGGAACTAGCTAGCCAAAAGATATCCGATGGATATGTAGATTTATTATATAAATTTAATATTTATTTTATACCTAAAGATTTTGGTGAAGATATAAGTGAATATCTAAATTATCTAAACGATAATTTAGATGACCAATTTAATATTTTCTATACTTCTCATAACTTCTATGATATAGAAGCGATGAAAGTACAAAGAGTATATGATGAAGATATTCGATTTATGTGTAATAACGTAAATGTTATTATTACTAATAAAAATGACTTAGTATTTGAAATGAAACGGATTAATAACAGCATTGCTGTTATTAATGATCTAAGTGACTTAGAATCTATTGTTAATAAATTAAAACAAGATATTTATACTTTTAGTAATGAAAAAGTTAATCAAGATTGGTATGAATATGATACAGGAGTATGTTGTCGAAGTATTGTTACTTCGATAATGAAATTATCGTAATATGAAAAAAATAATGTTAGTAAGTAGTGCAGGTGGTCACTTTTCAGAACTACAAAAACTAAATGTATTTAATGATAGTATTGTAGTTACTGAAAAAACTAAAAATATAGATAACCCAAGTTATCTATATTTAAAATATAGTAGTAGACAAAACAAATTTAAATATCCATTTATCTTTTTATATAATTGTTTTTTATCACTAAAATATATATTAAAATATAAACCTGAAATAATAATTTCTACAGGTGCTCATAGTTGTGTTAGTTTTTTCTATTTAGCAAAACTTTTTAAAATAAAAACTATTTATATTGAAAGTTTTGCTAAAGTATTTACACCATCACTAACTTATAAATTAATTAAACCAGTATGTGATTATGTAATCGTTCAACACGAAGAATTACAACAAGTATATCAGGGTAGTTTATATTTTAAAGGAGTTTATTAATGATATTAGTAACTTGTGGAACACAACAACAACAATTTACTCGTTTGTTTGAATATGTAGAACAACTAAATATTGATGATGAAGTAATTATGCAATTAGGTCATACACAGTTTAATACTAGACATCAAAGTTATGATTTCTCAACAAGCTTTGAAGAAGACATTAAACGTGCTGATATTATAATTACCCATGGTGGTGTTGGTACAATTATGAATGGTTTACTTAACAATAAAAAAGTAATAGTTGTACCACGACTTAGTAAATACAATGAACATGTTGATGATCATCAACTAGAAATAACAAACAAATTAACAAACCTTGGTTATATATATAGTGCTAATAGTTTTGAAGAATTAAAAAAGTTGATGGATAACATAGATCAATTAAGTTTTAAACCTTATATTTCTACTAATAAAGAATTTAATCAAAAATTAAATTCTTTATTAGAAGAACTTTAATTATACCAATCATATCTTGCTATTTTAGGTGCACTATCTTGTTTAGTGATATTGTATTTATCAAGAAGTTGGTTTAACACACTTTTAGCTACTTCTAAACTACTACTTTCTACTTCAATCTCATAATCATGAGTTTGATTAAAAGTATTAAAATCAACTTCAACAAAGTGATCATTAAAATTAAAACTACTACGAGTAGTTTTAATTACTTTTAAAGAATTAAAAGTAGAAATAGGTATTTCTAATTGCTCACATAGTTGTTTATCTAAAGCATGGTTATTAATCATATTATTAAAGATGTTTACATCAATATCAATGTTTTTTTCCACATTACCATTATTAGTTTTAGTTTTAAGGGTAAGTTCATAACTGTTATCTTTTTCTCTAATTCTAAGGGCCATATTATTATCTTTTAGATAATCATCATTATCAAAATAATAATTAGTTTGAGTAACGCTACTTATTATTTTTTCATTACTAATAATATTATTATAATCACTTTCATTTATTAAACATTTATCTTCAAATTCATATACTTTTTTCATAAGAATACCTTTCAATTATAGTATAATAAAATTAGTAGGAATTAGGGAGAAATATGAAAATATCAATCTTTGCTGATTGTAATAATAAAGAAGAATTTATAACTAATTATTTAAATAACGATATCCAGATAGTTGATAACAATCCAGATATCGTTATTAGCTTAGGAGGTGATGGAACGCTACTTGAAGCTATCCATCACTATGGACTAAAACCAAAATACCTACCAATAAATTGGGGTAGTTTAGGGTTTTTAACATCTTTTGAAAAAGAAGAGTTTGATATAAGTAAACTAGATTTTAATAAAATATGTGAATACGATGTATTAGTAGCAATAATTAATAATAAAGATTATTTCTTTGTTAATGAGTGCCAAATTGATTCTACGCATACAACAAATAAATATCAAGTAACACTTGATAATCAAGAACTTGATTACCAAGCATCAGGAATAGAGATAGTAGCACCACTAGGTACTACAGGTTGTAGTCGTGCTAATGGTGGAGCAATAATTGCACCACATAAACACTTATTTAGTATAAATCCAATTATGCCGGTTAATAATAGCGTTTATAAAACATTAGACAATCCGATTATTTGTGATATTAATGATAATGTTAATATTACATGTAATAAAGAAAATAATATTGTTATTGATGGTAGTCTAATCAATACATTAGATAATATATCGATTAAACTAAAATATAGTGAAGATAAATTAAAATTAATTAATCCCAAAATAGATAAATATTATCATAGAATAAAAGAAAAAATATTAAATTAGGAAGCATATGCAAAAAATATTAGTAAGATATGGAGAGTTAACGCTTAAAGGTAAAAACCGTAGTGAGTTTGAGCGAATATTGTTTAACAATATTCAAAAACAACTAAAAGGTTTAGGAGTAGATAGTTATCATAAAGATAGAAATAGAATCTATATTGATGTAAACGAAACTCATTTAAATGAAGTAGTAAGAAAACTACAAATTATACCAGGTATTCATAGTTTTTGTTTAGCTCAAACTACTACTAATGATTTAGAAGATATTAAATCATTAGTACTAGCAGTGTTTGATAAACAAACACCTCGTTTTAAAGTAGAGACTAAACGCATCTATAAGGATTATCCATTAGTTTCTAATGAGATATCAAGAAAAGTAGGAGCTCATATACTTATCAATAACGATGGTTTAGAAGGATTAAAAGTAGATGTGCACAATCCTGATCAATTAATTCATATTGAAATTCATCAGGATTGTGCTTACGTTTATTCTAAGTTTATTGGTGGGATGGGTGGTTTACCAATTGGTAGTGCTGGAAAAGGAGTAGTATTGTTAAGCGGTGGTATTGATTCACCAGTAGCTGCTATCTTAGCTATGAAACGTGGAATTAAGATTGATTGTATTCATTTTTCTTCACCCCCATATACTAATGAACAAAGTTTACAAAAAGTAAAAGATTTAGTTAAAGTATTACAAGATTTTGATAGTGATATCAAAATGTATAATACAAACTTTACTCATTTACAAGTTGCGATTAATCAACATTGTTTAGATAAATACCAAGTAACACTACTTAGACGTTTTATGATTAAAAAAGCTAGTGACTTAGCCACTAAATTAAAAGCTAAAGTTTTAATTACAGGAGAGAGTCTAGGACAAGTAGCTTCACAAACAATAGATGGTATGTTTGTTAGTGACAATGCTACTAACAAACTTATAATAAGACCACTTGTTTGTATGGATAAAACTGAAATTATTAAATTAGCAAAACAATATAATACTTATGATATTTCGATTCAACCATTTGAAGATTGTTGTGTTATCTTTTTACCTAAAAAACCAGCAACACATCCTGTTCTTAGTGAAGTAGAAGCACAAGAACAATTAATTGATATTGAAATTTATAATAATAGTAATTGGGAAGTATTTGATTATCAATCAATTAATAGTAATGAATTATTAGATAATTTATTATAGGAGTAATAATGATATTAGTATTAAATTCTGGTAGTTCTTCAGTTAAATTTAAATTATTTAACAAAGAACTACAACCAATATGTTCTGGTTTAGTTGAAAGAATTGGAACTGATAAAAGTGAATTTCATCTAAACTTTAATAATGATACTAAAAATATCAAAAAAGAGCTAGCAAATCATATGCAAGCTCTTGATTTAGTTATTAATAGTTTAGTTGATGAAAAGATTATTAATAGTTTAGATGAAATTAAAGTAGTAGGACATCGTGTAGTTCATGGTGGAGAGTTATATAATAGTGCTGTAATTGTAGATGAAGAAGTTTTAAATAATATCTATGCATTAAAAAAACTTTCCCCACTTCATAATGGTGCTAATGGAGATGGAATTAAAGTAATAACTAAGTTATTACCTCAAGCTACAAATGTAGCTGTATTTGATACAGCATTCCATCAAACATTAGCACCAGAAGAATACGTCTATCCAATTAACTACGATTATTATACAAATAATCGAGTTAGAAGATATGGAGCTCATGGAACTAGTCATAAGTATATTTATGAAGTTATTAGTGAGAAATTGGGTACTAATAACTTCAAAATGATTAATTGTCATTTAGGTGCTGGTAGTAGTATTTGTGCAATAAAAAATGGAGAAAGTATTGCTACTAGTATGGGATTAACTCCACTTGGTGGAATTATGATGGCAACAAGATGTGGAGATATAGATCCTAGTATTGTCAGCTATCTACAACAAGAACTTGATGTAGATAGTAAAGAAATAGACCACATTCTTAATAAAGAAAGTGGTCTGTTTGGAGTATCGCAAATAAGTGGAGATATTCGTGATGTAATAAAAGCAAGTAGAGAAGGTAACAAACAAGCTAGTTTAACTATTAATATCTTTGTTAATCGGATCGTTGATACCATTTCTAGTTATATTAATAAGTTAGAAGGAGTAGATATTATTACTTTTACAGCAGGAATTGGGGAAAATAGTAGTCTAATTAGACAAAAAGTGATTGATAAATTAGGTGTTTTTGGTTTAAGCATAGATAATGATTTAAACCAAAATACACCTAATAAGATTAATATTATTAGTCAAAAAGATGCTAAAACAAGGGTTTATGTCGTTAAATTAGATGAAGAATTAGCAATAGCTAAAGAAGCTATTAGTTTGCTTAATTCTTAACCTTGCAAATATATGATTAAAAATGGTATAATTATATAGAGTATTTTACTTAAGGAGACAAATGAATTATATAGTAATAATTGTTATTGCAATAATTATCTTAATTGGGATTGGATGGATTATTGTAGATAGAAAGAGAAAAACATCTCTACAAGCTGAAATAGATAATTTAGATAGTGTAAAAAATAAATTTAAAGTAGTAGATATGTATTTAGAGAAATTAGATGATATTTCTACTAAAGAAGAAATGCGTACTATTTATGAAAGTTATCAAAAGAAGCGTAACCATTTAGATGTTTTATTAAGAGGATATGATCAAGCAGTAGAAGAATTAGAAGAATACAATTCTGTATTTAAAGAAAAAGAATTTTCTAAACAGTTAGCTGAAATTAAAGAAAAATATAGTGATCTTTATTATGAAGTTAAAGATTTAGCTAGTAGAGCTAAACGTCTTAGTGAGGTTGGGGATCAAAATGCAAGTTATAATTTAAAATTAAATTCCAACTTAAAGAGTATTCAACGTCAATTTGATATTGAATTAAGACCTTTAGAAATTTATGATGAAAGTTTTAATAGTGTAATTGTTGATGTTAAAAATCAATTGTTACACTATCAAGAACTGCAAACTCAAGCTCACTTCACACAAGCTCGTGAGACACTAGTTAAAACTGATAAGATGATTCAAGCAATCACTGAAGTTTTAACTAGACTAACTGTTTTTTATAAAGCATTAGATGAGTTTGATTCAATTGTAGGGTCAATTCACTTAATTATTGGTGAGATTGATAATCAAGGTTATAAATTATATATTAATAACTTTGATGGATTTATGAATGAAATTAAGATTCGTGAAGAAAATACCTTAAGTAAAATGGCAGATGTAAGTTTCTTAAATCCTGATGAATCATTAATTAAAAATATTAGTAATGATATTGAAGGTTTAAGAAAAGACTTAGAAAACATGAATTCTAAGATTGAAGAACAATATGGATATATTAAAGAATTAATGGATATTGAAGAAGATAATACAGTTAAGATTTCATTAATGGATGATATCTTAACTCGTAGTTTAGATGAAGTAGAAGCAATTAAAGTTAGATATAACATTAATGATTCGACACAAATGGCTACATTAGAGAAATTTAGAAAAACATTTGATGGATTTAAAAAAGATCATGAAAAATTAATTGAAATTATTCATGACGCTAAAGAGAATCATAAGCAATTAATTGATCGTGCTAAGAAAGCTAATTTATTCTTAAGAAAATCGTTGATGTCTTTAAAAGAATCAGTTAAAGAATTAGAAGGATTTAGATTAGAAGAATTACAAGCTCGTGAATTAGTTGATAATTTACCAAAAGATCGTGTTGAAATTGATTTATATTTACGTCGCAATGGTCATATTGATAGTTTATCAAGTAAACTTAAAAAATGTTTAACAGATTTTGATAATGATTATGAAATGTTAGTACATGAACTACAAAAAGAACAAATTGATATTCACCAAGTGGCAACACTTAGTGAATCATTAATAGCTAATTACAAAAAATTAGTCTCAAAAGAAGGCGGAGTAGATAATTTAATTGAACAAGACGTACAACGTCGTGTTGGATGTTATTATCTAATCCAATATATTTCAAGAATTAATAAATCTGTAGCTAGAGAATCAGTACAAGGTCTGTATTCTAATTATAACTTAAACAATTATAATGATTGTTTAATCGGGGCTAAAGATGTATTAAATAAAATTGAACCTACTAAAGGAGATAAGATTTATCGTAAGATAGTTAATAAAGTTAATGTTGAAGCTTATATGCCAATTTTAATGGATGTTGATAGTACTAATATTGAATAATATTAATTAAGGAGATTATGAGAACTCTAGTAATTATTCCTGCCCATAATGAAGAAGAATCAATACTTAAAACAATAGATAAGTTAAATAAAGATTTAGCTTTAAAACCTGAATATGATGTTGGTTATGTTGTTGTTAATGATGGTAGTGTTGATAATACTAAAAAGATTTTAGAAGATAATAATATTCCTCATATTAACCATATAGTTAATATGGGGGTAGGGGCAGCGATAAAATCTGGGATTATCTATGCTGATCGTTTAGGTTATGATAATGTAATGCAATTTGATGCTGATGGTCAACATAATGGGATTTATATCTTTGATTTAATCGATCAAATTAACCAAGGATATGATATAGTTATTGGTTCTAGATTTTTAACTAAAAAGAAACCTAAAAGTTTAAGAATGCTTGGAAGTAAGATTTTATCTACTTTAATTTTAATTAAATCTAGGGGTAAATTAAAAATTACTGATCCAACTAGTGGCCAAAGAATTCTTGCTAGTAGAGTTAAAGATACTTATGTTAATGATGCTAGTAGTAGTGAACCTTCTTTTGCAATAAAATATTATAATAAAGGTTTTAGAGTAAAAGAAATACCAGTAGTGATGAATGAACGTGAAGCTGGAGAGAGTCATTTTAATTTAATGAATTCAATTAAGTTTATGTTAGAACAATCACTTGCTATTATTTTTGGGTTTTAAGGAGTTAGATGCTTTATTTAATTGTAATAGTAGCAATAATTCTATTATTAGTAATTATGAGCTACTTAATTAAAAAGAATAAAATTAATTTTAAGTTTGTATATTTAAATTTTATCGTATTATTATGCTTTATAGCTTTAGTTTTAATTCTAATGATACCACAAGTTAAACCGTTTTTAATGCAGTATGTTGGTTTTATTCCTCGTGACTTCCTACTTGCTGTAGCGGTTGGTTATTTATTTTATGCAAACTTTATTCAAGGAATAATTATTGCTAAACAAAATGAAAAGATTGATAAGATTGCTAGTATCATAAGTGTTGAACAATCACTAAATAATTATAAGGAGCAAGATGAAAAAGATAGAAACACCGATTAAAGATTTATACCTTTATCAACCAGATGTATTTGGTGATGATCGTGGTTATTTTATGGAAAGTTATAATCAAAAAACAATGAATGATTTAGGTTTAGACGCAGTATTTGTTCAAGATAATGAATCTAAATCTAAAAAAGGGGTTTTACGTGGAATTCATTTTCAAACAAGAAATCCTCAAGGTAAATTAGTTAGATGTTCACAAGGAACTATTTATGATGTAGCTGTTGATTTACGTCCTGAGAGTGAAACGTTTGGTCAGTGGTTTGGAGTAGAACTTTCTAGTGATAATAAAACAATGATGTATATTCCACCACGTTTTGGACATGGATTTGTTGTTCTTAGTGATGAAGCAGTATTTAACTACAAATGTAGTGAGTTATATGATCCAGAAACTGATAGTGGAATTATGTATAATAGTGAAGAAATTAATATCACTTGGCCAGAAGTTGATTGTGATTTAATTATTAGTGAAAAAGATCAAAAACATCAAACAAAATTAGCTGATATTGTTTGGGAATAGGAGAGAGTTATGAAAGGTATTGTATTAGCAGGAGGAAGTGGTACGCGTTTATATCCACTTACTAAAGCAACAAGTAAACAATTAATGCCATTATATGACAAACCAATGATTTATTATAGTTTATCTACTTTAATGTTAGCAGGTATTAAAGATATCTTAATTATTACTACGCCACAAGATAATGAAAACTTTAAAAAGTTATTAGGTAATGGTAGTGACTTTGGAATTAATTTAACCTATGCGATTCAAGATCATCCAAATGGGCTTGCTGAAGCATTTATTATAGGTGAAGAGTTTATTGGTAGTGATAGTGTAGCTTTAATTCTGGGAGATAACTTCTTTTATGGGCAACACTTTAGTGAACAATTATTAAATGCTCGTAAGTTTGTGGAAACTAATGGTGGTGGTGCTATCTTTGGAACTTTAGTTAGTGATCCTACTGCTTATGGTGTGGTTGAATTTGATGAGAATCATAAAGTACTTAGTATTGAAGAAAAACCTACACAACCTAAGTCAAATTATGCTGTTCCAGGTTTATACTTCTTTGATAATACAGTAAGCGCTAAAGCTAAAGGGGTAACCCCTTCAGCTCGTGGTGAGATTGAAATTACAAGTGTAATTGAGCAATACTTAAATGAAGGTAAATTAAATGTTGAGTTATTTGGTCGTGGAATGGCATGGCTTGATACTGGAACTCATGGAGACTTACTTAAAGCGGCTAATTTTGTTGAAACAGTGCAAGATGCACAAGGGTTATTAATTGGTTCTTTAGAAGAAATCGGATATATGAATGGTTGGTTATCTAAAGAACAATTACAAGAAAGTATTAAAGATTTACAAAAAACAAAATATGGTCAATATTTACAAAAATTAATTGATGAAAATTAATATTAGGAGTTATAATGCAAAGTTTAGGAAATTCAATTTTAGTAACAGGAGGATGTGGATTTATTGGTAGTGACTTTTTACGTCAAATGGTAAAAAAATATCCAGAAACTACATTCGTTAATTTAGATGCACTTACTTATGCTGGTAGTGTTGATAAAGTAAAAGAAATAGAAGATTGTGAAAATTATATTTTTGTTCACGGTAATATTTGTGATGCTGATTTAGTTAATTCTTTATTTGAAAAATATAAATTTGATAAAGTAGTACATTTTGCTGCTGAAAGTCATGTTGATAATTCAATTAAAGATAGTCAAATCTTTTTAGAAACAAATATTATGGGAACACAAGTATTATTAGAAGCTTGTAGAATTTATGGAATTGATAGATTCCACTACATTTCTACAGATGAAGTATATGGAGATTTACCTCTAGATCGTCCTGATTTATTATTCACTGAAGATACACTACTTAATCCTTCAAGTCCTTATTCTGTATCTAAAGCAGCAGGAGATATGTTAACTCAAGCATATGGACGTACGCACAAAGTACCTTATAGTATTTCTCGTTGTTCAAACAACTATGGAGAATTCCAAGATCAAGAAAAATTAATTCCTACAGTTGTTAGAAAATTAAGAGCTGGAGAAAAAATTCCTGTATATGGTACTGGTGAAAATGTACGTGACTGGATTTATGTATCTGAACACAATACTGGAGTAGAAGAAATCTTACTTAAAGGTAAAGATGGTGGAATCTATAATTTAGGTTCTAACAATGAATGGTCTAATATTGACTTAATTAAATTAATTATTAAGTTAATGGGTGCAAGTGAAGATAGTATTGAGTTTGTTGAAGATCGTAAAGGTCATGATGAACGTTATGCAATTGACTTTACTCACACTTATGAAGAAATTGGATGGAAATCACGTTATGACCGTTCAAATTTTGAAGAAAAATTAAAAGAAGTAATTGAATTCTATTAGGAAAAATTATGAAACATATCATTATTATTATCAATTACAACAATTATACTGATAGTATTAATTGTGCTAATGCCATCAATCAACTAGATGGGAATAAAAAAATTATTATCGTAGATAATTGTTCAAACAATGATTCATTTATGCAATTATCTAATCAATTTAAAAACATAGACAATATCGAAGTAATTCAAACTAAAGATAACTTAGGTTATTCAAAAAGTATTGATTATGCTTATAAATATATTAAAGAACAAAATTATAGTTATGATTTTATTCATGTTAGTAATAGTGATATAATCGTTAAAGACACTGAGTTTTTAAAACGTGTGGAAACGGATTATCACAATAATCCGTTTTATTTATTAGGTCCTAGTGTTATTACTAATGGAGTTAATACTTCACCAATAGGTTATTTTAAAAAAGCTAGTGACTTTGAAAAAGAAATGAAGAAGTTAAATATTCTAGCAAGTGGGCTTAAAGTCTTTACAAAATTAACTTTTGGAGCATTTGAAAATAAATTAGAATCTAATCGTAATGGAGATATAGCAAAAAAAGTTTGTGCTAAATTAAGTAAGGGTGAAAAGATTGTTCCGATCTTATCAGGTTGTTATGTAATCTTTTCAAAAGATCATACTGATCGTTTTGATTATTTATACCGAACAATTACCTTCTTATATAATGAAGAGATGTTAATAACATATACTTTAATGTCTCAAGGAATTAGACAAATTTATTTTGATGACACATTAAAAGTTTATCATTACCATGGCGGTAGTAGTAAAGGTGCTAGTATTAAGAAAGCTAATTATATAAAACAAAACTATAAAGAGTTTAAAAAATTAGGATTATATAAAAACGAACATTAGTTCGTTTTTACTTATAAAAGAGGAGTAGTGTGCAAATATTTTTATTATTAAACTACAATAGTAGTAATGATACAATTAATTTAATCAACCAGATAAAGCATTTAAATCAACCAATTGTTGTGGTTGATAATGCTTCACCTGGTTATGATTATAATAAGTTAGCTGAATTTATTAATCATGATAAAAATATCACATTACTTCGTAGTGATACCAATGTTGGTTTTGCTCAAGGAAACAACATTGGTTATGAATATATTAAAAAAAATTATTTTGTTGTTGATGCTATTCATTGTTTAAATAGTGATATTTATATTAGAAATGTTGATAATCTTCTAAAAGATGTGGAAAAGAATATCAAAAACAATTATTTACTAGCACCATGTGTTTATACAAATGGGTATAAGTCTAATCCTATGTTAATTAGAAATGATAAAACTATTAAAGAAGATATAGCTCGTAGTATTAAGATGTATAAAAAGAAAATTATTAAGCATAAGATAGCTAGAATATTTGGTAAGTTTTATCAAAAGTATATGCTTCATAACCAAAGTTTTGTACAAACTTCAGATTATCAAGCAGTACATACTAAACTTAAAGAAAATGAGTATTATGTTTATAATGGATGTTATTTAATCTTTACTAATAAATATATTAAAGAATATGATTATTTATTTAATCCTAATACATTCTTATATTATGAAGAAGATTTATTGTGTTATCGACTAAATAAATACCATCAACCAACGATGTTAGTTGATAGTATTGAAGTAGATCATCTTGAAAATCAAGATAGTAGAAGTGATGTAGTTAAACGTTATCAACGTTTACTTGCTTCTGCTCAAGTTTTATATAAGGAAGTGGAAAATGACTAAGTTATATATAGTACCTAAAGAAATAAAAGAATACGTAGTAAAGCAAGCAACAAAAAAAAATGAATTTTCGAAACGTTTTTTAACACAAAATGATTTTTATGATTTAATCTTTGATGCTCTTGATTATAATCAAGTTCAAGAACTTGATTATCCATTTAATCGTGCTAAAGACTTAATTAGAGTTTCTATTTTTGTTAATAAAGAAGTAAAAGAAGATGAATTACTAAGCCAGTTATATAACTTAGGAAATAATAAATTCATTAATATGGATAAAGAAATAGTGTTAGTTGGAATAAATGATAAGTTTATTGAAAATAACTTTAAAACTACAAAGATAGATATAAAAGATTTTATTAAAGAACCAACTAAACTAACTTGGTTTAAAAATAAAGAAGATGAATTAAGATATGTATTTAATCAAATTGGTGAATTAATAGAGAAGGGGATTAATCCTAGTGAGATTAATATTATTGTTTGTAATAAAACTTATCAACCAGTGATAAATTATTTATCACTAGTTGATAATATCGAACTTACAACTAATAGTAAAAAGATGTTATATGATACTAGCGAGTTTAGTGAATTTGTAAAAAACTATACTACATTTAATGATAGTATACAAAAAGTAGAATATGAGATAGTTAAAGAAGCTATAATTGATATTAGAAATAAATATTTTAAATTAAATGATGATATGTTACTGGAAGTATTAAAAGTTGAAGCAAAAAACAAGAGTGTATCACAAGATAAAATTATTAATACAATAAATGTTTGTAGTATTAATAATTTTAGTGTTAATAACTACAACTTTGTTGTAGGTGTTAATAATAAAACTTTTCCTAATTTAAATGATAACTTTGTTTTAGATGATCAGAGATGTAATATATTAAATATTAATAATAGTATTGATCGTATTAATAATCAAGAAAAGGTAGAAAAATTATTATTAACTATTCCTAATACTTATTTTAGTGGTGAAGTAATAAAAACAAAGGATGGAGATGTTGATAAATCTTTAGAAGAGCGATTTAACTTTAATATCGAAGAAAATCTTGAAACTATCGTTTCGCGATATAAAAACGATATTAAAGTTAATAAGAAGAAAAAGATAAAAGGATATAACTATAATACTTCTGAGTTTGAAATCAAAGATTATAAATATCAAGTTGAAAATGAAGTAATTAAAGTAGATATTCCTAATCATGTTAAATTATCTTATTCTTCATTAGAAGAATATGGAGAGTGTCCTTATAAATATTTTTTATCTAGAGTATTATGGTTAAAAAAAGAACAAAAAGATTTTACTAAGCGTGGTAATATTATTCACTACATTTTAGAACAATGTTTTAAAGAAGGTGAACTGGTAGATAGAATTAAATTAGAAGAGTATGCCCAAGGTTATTTTAAATACGATAAAAAAGGTAGTGAATTTAGTGATGAGTTTGAAAAAGAATTATCTTTAAAAACAGTAAGACATTATTATTACTTTTTAGAAGAGTTTGTTAGAATAATGTTAAGTGAAAAATATCCATTAGATAAAAACACTTATTATCCAGAAGAAGAATTATCAATCCAAGGAGATGATTATAAATTTAGTGGTAAAATCGATTTAGCAATAAAACAATATAATGATAGTTTTAGTGTAATTGATTTTAAAAATAAAAAAGAAGTAGAGGTAACAGATAGATATTTTAATGATAAATTAAAATTACAAAACTTATGGTACTTATACTTAATTAGAAATAATTTAGATAAGTTTGATGTAGATAACGAATTTGAATTTGAGACTACTTCACAAATTGGGATTCATTTTCCTCATATTTCATCTAAAGCATTTGATGATATCAAAGTAAATGAAATTTCGATTATAGAAAGAAAATCTGGAGATGATGCTAACTTTTGTGAACAAAAGTTAGCCCCAACTAAGATAGGTAGAACAATACTAAGTGATGATGAAATTTTATCTATTAAAAACAGGGTTAAAGAAGAAGTTATATCTAATGAGTTAGATAATTACTTAGAAGAAGTTTCAAAAGATATTAAAAATGGAAAATTTAAAATTGAACCAATATATGAAAAAAATAATTTAGATGCATGTAAGTATTGTAAGTTTAAAGATATTTGTCATGTACCAAATAATGTAAGAAGAAGTGTTAAGGAGAAAGATGCAGGAAGTGAAGCTTCAAACAATTAATGATAGTTATTATCATGAAGTATTAGATAATGGATTAGAGATTGTAATAATCTCTAATCCATTAATATCAGAACAAAGTGCTAAGTTCTTAGTTCGTTGTGGAAGTAATGATGTAATTGATTATGCACCAGGTATTGCCCACTTTTTAGAGCACACTAAGTTTGCTAAAAAAGATGGTGATTATTTTGATGATTTTTCAAAATATGGTGCTGATTGTAATGCATATACTAACTACCAAGAAACAGCATATTATTTTACATGCAATCAAAACTTTTATGATAACCTAAAAGTTTTAATTAACATGATGCAAGAATCAAACTTTACAAAAGAAGTAGTCGATAAAGAATTTAGTATTATTTGTCAAGAAATTAATATGTATAAACAAATGCCCGATAGTGTTATTAATAACATGTTATTTAATGCGATTAGTCAAAAAGAATATAAACATGATATCGCTGGTGAAATTATTGATATTGAAACAATAGATAATAATAAATTACAAAGTGTATATGATCATTATTATGTTGCTAATAATATGACCCTAGCAATAGCTACTAATCATGATGCTAATGAAGTTATTAAGTTTATTAAAGAAAATATCAATTTAAATACCAATAATAATATTAATTTTGATTATATACCTGAAACAAGTAGAGTAAATGAAGAAGAATTAATTAAAATAAATAACAAGTTAACTACTTCTTTATCTAGTTATGTTTATAAACTAGATAAAGAAACAAGTGGAGTAACACCACTTGATTTAATTAGTTTAGAAGTATATCGTATTGCTAACTTCTCAAAATTAAATCCAGATTTTGTTAGCAAGTTAGCTAACAAAGAGTTAGATGAAACACTTAGTGTGTATAACTATCTAACTATGGATTTAAGTTTGATAAGTTTTGATGCAAATACTAATGATAAATCAATAGTTAAAGCGATTGATGATATAGCATCACCTAAGTTTGAGTTATTTGAAATGGCACTAAATTCTTATGTTGGTAGTGAGATTAAAAAAGCAAGTAATAAAAGATTACTTATTGAAAAAATTCAAGAGTTAATGTTTGTAGGAATTGATCCTAAAAAGTATTTTGATATGTTACTTAGTGTTGATATAAATGATTTATATCAAAATGTTAATAAGTTATTAGCTAACAAAAAAACATCATTAATAATGTTAAAAAATGATAAAATATAACAAATAAGAGACTTATAAGGAGACAAAGGATGAGTGAAAAAGTTTTAGATCCAAAAGAGATTTTAGGTCAAGATTTAAAAAAAGAACGAGAAAAGAGAAATATTACTATTTCTGAGTTAAGTAAAGAAGCTAGAATTCCTGTTGATAAATTAGAAATTATTGAAGCAGGGAGCGATAATAATAATAATAATAATACAATGTTGCGTGTATATATTATTAAGTATCTTAAGTTTTTAGATATGTATAATGATAAGTATAAAAAATTATTAGAAGAAGGATATTCTTCTAATATTGAAGAGTTAACCCATACAATCAATTTAAAAGAAGATGTTGGTGAAGTTAACTTTGCTGATGATATTAAACGCAATAAAGACCGTGAACAACATAAACGACTTTTTAAATTAATTGTAATGGGTTTAATTGTACTAGTTACAATTGGGGGACTTGGGTATTTGATTTTTGGAAACCTAAAATCAAATGTAGTAGATGTTAGTGAGAATGAAACAACGCTTTTAACTAACACTGTACTTAATCCACAAGAAGTGATTGATACAAAACCAAAAATTGAATTCAAAGAAACCAATAATGGTTATGTTGTTAGTGGAGATAGTGAGTATGAAGTAGTAATTACTTTTGCTGGACAAGCTTATTTAGAAATACCAACACAAAAAGATGTTGTAGCTAAAGTTTATAAAGAAGGGGAAGAAGTTAAATTTAATATGAAAGCCGATGAGTATGTAACAATTTATACTGGTAAGTTTGAAAATATTAAAATAACTATTAATGGTGAAGAGTTACCGTTAAATGATAAGAAAACTGGTGTACAAACATTTAGAATTGATTTTAAAAAAGAAGTAGGGGATACAAATGAAAGTGGACAAAGTTCAAATTAGAAATTGGTTTATTTCAATTTCGTTATTAATTTTATCTTTTGTTTTAATTATTACTAAAACTCAAGACATACCATTGGTAGGAATACTAATAGATAATACATATATTTATTATTCAGATATTTTATTAATTATTTTTGCATTTATTGTCTTTATCTATATTATTGCATCTAAATATTATTTAATTATTAATATTGATCGTTATAATAAAAATTCGTTTCATGCGCTAGTAAATATTTTAATGTTACCATTTTTAATTATTACAACATTAGTGTTTGTTGATAGTATTAATCCAATTGTAGGAATTATTGCTATTTTAGTTCAAGTATTATTTACGATCTTAATTGTCGTAATTAAACAAGAAAATGATAAGTATCAAGTAGATAACTTTCGTTTAGTAATGCAATTAGTATTATTACTAATTCTATTAGTATCAACACTACTTAGTAATTTGCCATTTTCAAATTTCTATATTCCACTTAATATTATTTGTGTTGTAGCATACATCTACTTAACAATAGTAGATATTTATCAAGGTTTTAAAATATTCTCTATCTGATTATAGAGAATATTTTTTATTTGTGTTATAATAATAAAAATTTGTCAGGGAGATGTATGGAAAAAAGAGTAATTGGGGTTAATGAAAGACTTCCGTTTTTAAAGTGTTTACCATTATCAATCCAACATGTATTTGCCATGTTTGGAGCTACGGTATTAGTACCGACTTTATTTAATATTGATCCTGGAATCGTATTATTTATGAACGGGTTAGGGACATTATTATTTTTAATTATTACTAAAGGTAAGAGTCCAGCGTACTTAGGTTCATCGTTTGCATTTTTAGCAATTGGACAATCAGTAATTGCAACATATGGTTATCAAACAGCATGTGGTGCTTTTATTGTAACAGGACTTGTTGGTTGTTTAATAGCATTATGTATTAAGTTCTTTGGAACCAAATGGTTAGATGTAGTTCTACCACCAGCAGCAATGGGACCGATTGTAGCACTAATTGGTCTAGAACTAGCTAGTAGTGCAGCTAGTACTGCTGGAATTATTAGTGTTGATGGTGCACCGATTTTAACACAAAATGTAGTAGTGTTTATCATAACACTAGTAGTAGCAGTATTAGGAGGGGTAGTATTTAAAGGTTTTTTAAAATTAATCCCAATCCTAATTGCGATAATCGCAGGGTTTGTTACTGCTGTAGGATTTGGAATGATTGATTTTTCAGCTCTTAGTAGTGCTCCACTAATTCAGGTACCAAATTTTCAAGCACCAGTATTTAACATCAATGCTATTTTAATGATGTTACCGGTAGTGTTAGTAACTACTACAGAACACATTGGGCATCAAGTAGTTACAAGTAAAATTATTGGCAAAGACTTATTAAAAGATCCAGGTCTTGATCGCTCATTATTTGCTGATAACTTCTCAACAGCAATTTCTGGAGCGATTGGTTCAGTACCAACAACTACTTATGGTGAAAATATTGGGGTTATGGCGATGACTAAAGTATATAGTGTCCAAGTAATAGCTATAGCTGCAGTAATTTCAATCTTAATGGGATTCTTAGGACAAGTATCAGCATTTATTCAATTAATTCCGCAACCTGTAATTGGTGGTATTTCATTCTTACTTTATGGGATGATTGGTGCTAGTGGGATTAGAATATTGATTGATAACAAAGTAAACTATGATGATTATGTTAACCTAACACTTACTAGTGTAGTATTTATTACTGGACTTTCAGGAGTTAGTGTTAGTTTAGGTAATATTACCTTATCAGGAATGGTACTTGCTTGTGTAGTAGGTATGATCTTAGGAATAATTTTTTATGTCCTAAAAAAGTTAAAATTAATTAATGATTAGTAAAAAATATAATATCAATGCCTTAAAATTTGATTTTAAGGCATTTGTATAATAAAAATGTAGTTTGAAAGGCAAGTAG
>DEQD01000021.1 GCA_002359095.1 Caryophanales bacterium UBA3375 | reverse complement strand
AGATAAAAAGGAAGTAATATGAATAATTATAATGAATTTAATCCTCAAAATAACAATTATCCAAATATAAACAATAGTGTAAATAATTTTGGACCCGTAAGTGGAGATAACTTTAACAATGTAGTTCCTAAAAAAAGTAATAATTATAAAAAAGGATGTATAATAATATTTCTTGTCATATTATTTTTAACAATTGCTGGAGGTGTAGCAATTGCATATTTTAATAGTGATGGATTCAAAGAAAATAGAAATTATAAAGAATATACTCAATTACAAAACATTAATGATTACTTAGGAATAGATGCTCTAAGTACTACAACTGAATTTTTTGATGATGATGAATTATATCATGATACAACAAGAAAACATGTTGTATTAGAAGTAACTAATAATAGTGATTATTATATTAATAATCTAATGGTAGATTATTTTTCTAGCGGTTTTATTTCACATAAAAGGATCAGTTTACGCCCTCATTCTAGAGCAGTAATTGATAATTTCATTATTGATGAAAAAGATGAGGATAAATACAGAAATATAGAACTTAAAAAAAGCAATTCTGAAGATGAAGAAAAAGAAGCTTATTTAAGTAAAGAAGCTAAAGAAAATATTATCTATGCAGATGATATTAAATTAGATTTCAAGAAAAGTGATGATAATGATGATATTTTGTTTAAACTAACTAATAATAGTAAATATGATTTTGAATTTAATACATCAGATGTAAATGTTTATATTTATAATTATTTAATTTCAAGAAATGGAATACCAGCAAATGGTCTTAGACTTAAAGAAGTTGGTTCAAAAGACGAGGGGTTTAAATTTAATATCCCTAAAGAGAGTAGTAGAGATTTCGTGTTTGAACCATCGAGTGATAATTTCCTATATAAAACATCAGGAAGTTATAAAATTGTATTTGTTTTTTCTGGTAAAGATATAAAAGAAGAATAAAATCAATAAGTTAAAAATACTAACTATTTTCTAAATTCAAGCACACCTTTAACACTTAAGGTATAATATAAGTGTAAAAGGAGTAATAATGAAAATAGAAATAATTAGTAAAGACATTGAAGTAACAACTTCAATGCAAGAATATATTGATAATTTAGTAGAAGAAATTAATACTTATTTTAAATTAAAACCAAGTGTGTTAAGATTAGAAATAAAACATAATCATAACCAATTTAAAATAAAAGCCATGATTTTCTTTAAAAATAATAAGTTTATTCGTCAAGAACAAATAAATGATGATTTTTATATCTGTATTAATCAATTAGCTAATAACTTAAAACAACAATTAAGAAAACTAAAAGCTAAATTAGATGATAAAAACAAAGTAGATAATCAAGAAATATTTAACGATAATATTGATAAAGATTTAACTAAACCAGATATTAGATATAAAGAAATAACACTAAAACCAATGGATCAAGAAGAAGCGATGCTTCAACTAGAAGCCCTTGGTTTAGACTATTATATCTATAAAGATCTAAATGATGATATTAATGTTATCTATAAACGTAAAAACGGTTATGGAGTAATTAATACTAAATAATAATTTAACATCTTAGTATATAAATAGTAAGATGTTTTTTGTTAAAACATATAAGTATTAAGAAAGGGAAATATATGGATTATGTGTTATTTACTAAATACATACAAATGCAACTAGTAATATTAGTGTTATCATATATAATTACTAGAATAGGACAAGATAATACTGATTATAAATACTTACAAAAACTAGTCAAAATTGGATTATTAAAAGATAATTTTACCCCACAAAGTGTAAAATGGATACCAGGATATAAATATCATTTATTTAACTTATCTTGTAAAAAAATAGCTAAATTAAATCCAACATTTAAACCAGCTTATATCAAGATAAGTATACTTATTCATTTACGTTTAATTGTATTAATTATTGCAATCTTAATATCATCATTAGGTGGTGCTTATATAAATGAAGTAACATACTTCCTACTTTCACTAGTAGAAGTATTAGTTTGGCTTCTTATAATGACATTACCACTAATAGCATTACATTATATGCATAAAATAATTAATAAAAAAGTTTACAAACTTCATAAAGATTATGTTGAGACTTTAAGAAGTTAATTATCAAATAATAGATAAAAATGACACCTTATAACTAAGGAGTCATTTTTAATTAAATAATAAGTGTTATAATAATTAAAAAAGATAAATTAAAAGGAATATTATGAAACAATATTTAGATATGCTAAATTATATAAAAGAAAATGGAGTAGAAAAAGAAGATAGAACAGGTACTGGTACTATTAGTGTATTTGGTTATCAAAATAGATATGATTTAAGTAAAGGATTTCCGCTACTTACAACTAAAAAGGTTCATTGGCCAAGTATTGTCCATGAACTATTATGGTTTATTAAAGGAGATACAAACGTTAAATACTTACAAGATAATAACGTTCGTATCTGGAATGAATGGGCTGATGAAAATGGAGATTTAGGACCTGTATATGGATACCAATGGCGTCATTGGACAAATAGTCGTGGTCAAGAAATTGACCAATTACAAAATGTAATTGATCAAATTAAAAATAATCCTGATTCTAGAAGAATCATTATTAGTGCGTGGAATGCAGGAGACTTAGACCAAATGGCTCTAGCTCCATGTCATGCATTTGTCCAATTTTATGTCGCTAATGGTAAATTATCATGCCAACTATATCAAAGAAGTGCGGATGTCTTTTTAGGAGTACCATTTAATATTGCCAGTTATTCATTACTTACCCACATGATTGCTCAAGTGTGTGATTTAGAAGTAGGAGAATTTATTCATACATTTGGCGATTTACACATTTATAAAAACCACTTAGAACAAGTAGATTTGCAATTAACTCGTGAACCAAAAGAATTACCACAAATAAAATTAAATCCAGAAATAAAAAACATCGAAGACTTCACATATGAAGATATCGAGTTAATCGGGTATGACCCACATCCATTAATTAAAGGAACAGTTAGTGTATAGTAAATTTAATATAGATAATCGCCGTTATATTGGTAGTAAGAGTAAAATAGTTGAAGAGATAATTAAAGAGCTTAGAAAATATAAATATAATTCATTTCTAGATTTATTTGGTGGAACTGGAGTGGTTGCGTATAGCGTATCAGAGATGTATAGTAGAATAGGTGTAAATGACATATTATATTCTAACAATGTTATATATAACGCTTTTTTTGGTAAGGGTAGATACTCTAAAAAGAAACTAGAATCTATAGCAGAAAAATATCAAGATATTAAACCAAAAAAAACATTTTTTTCGGATATATATCAAGATACATACTTTACAAAAGAAGAATGTGAAAAAATAGGTGCGATAAGGGAGGAAATAGAAAAAGAAGAAGTAACACTAAGAGAGAAATATATATTGATTGCTAGTTTACTATATTCTGCTGATAGAAGTGCTAATACGGTCGGTCATTACGAAGCTTACTTCAAAAATAATAAGAATACTAGAAGTTTTGAATTTAACTTGATTATTCCTACAGATTTAAAATTCGAAATTTATAAAGAAGATGCAAATGAATTGGTTAAAAATGTTAAGTATGATGTTGTTTACATAGATCCACCATACAATTCAAGACAATACAGTAGATTTTATCACGTGTTAGAAACAATAGTGAAATGGGAAGAATTTGAGCCAGAAGGTGTTGCTAAGAAGCCTCCTGTGGAAAATATGAGTGATTATTGCAGAAGTAATGCATCAGATAAACTGCAAAAATTAATAGAAGATGTTGAAGCAAAATTAATAATTTTGTCGTATAATAATACATATACTTCTAAAAGTAAAAGTTCGCAAAACAAAATTTCATTTGAAGAAATTAATAAAATTATGAAAGCTAAAGGGAAGTTAACCATAAAGGAAATTAAACATAAATACTTCAATTCTGGTAAAACTGAATTTAATAACCATAAAGAATATTTATTTATATGTGAGGTTGAATGAGAAAATCACCATTATTTTATGTAGGAGATAAAAGTAAATATGTAAATCAAATTAAGGAATTTTTTCCTAAAAAAATTAATAATTACTATGAACCTTTTTTAGGAGGGGGAGCTGTAGGTATGAATATAGAAGCAAATTCATATATTCTATCCGATGTTGACAAAAACGTGATTGAAATTCACAAATTTTTGTCAAAAAGAAACAGCATAGAAAAAATTGAAAAAGTAATTCAAGAATATGGACTTACTGTAAATTTATCTGATAATTCATTATTAATGTTTTCTGATGGAAAAAAGTTAGAAGAAATAAAGAAAAAATATCCTAAAACATACAATGCTCATATTAATAAAAGTCAATATGTTAAATTAAGAGAAGATTACAACAAAACAAAAAGAGTTGAGTTACTTTATGTTTTGGTAATCTATTCTTTTAATAGAATATTAAGATTCAATAAAAAAGATGAATATAATGTTCCAGTGGGAAACTTAATTTATAATGACAGGGTGAAAAATGCTTTGTTAGATTATCAGGATTTTTCAAAAAGTAATAAAATATCATATCAGGTTAGAAGTTTTTCGTACCTTAAAAATATTGATTTTCAAAAAGGTGATTTTGTTTATTTAGATCCCCCTTATTTAATAACTGGAGCAGAGTATAATAAGATATGGGATGAAGAGAAAGAAGAAGAACTGTATGATTTACTAATAGAATTAGATAAAAAAGGCGTGAAGTTTATGTTATCTAATGTTTATTCGTATCAAGGTAAGAAGAATGATTATTTAAAAAAATTAAAACAATTTAATTTTACTAGAATTAATACGAATTATATAAATAAAAACGATAATGGTAAGAAAGAAATAATAGAAGTAATAATAACGAATTATTAGGAGGTACACAATGGTTAAAAAGACAAAACCTAAATACAAGCCATTAATGTGGTCAACAACTTTAAGAAATCCCGAAAGAATAGGTGATTTTTTATCGGCCATTGTTGATTATGATGGATTTATTTGTAATACCGAAGTGGTTATGGAGATTTATAAGAAATTATACAATAATAAGACATATAGACCGAAAAATGCATTAACTTATCTTAATTTAACAAAAGAGTTTGAAGAGGGAACGTTAACAGAAAAACAATTGGAAGATATTGTAGATTATGTTAAACAAAATGAAACTCATAAAGAAGCGTATTTTGATAAAGGAATAATGAGTAGGTTTGACACACATTACAATTTATTGAAAGAGTTTGGATTAATAGATTATAGACAAGATCAAGAAATCAAAATTTCATCCTTAGGTTATCGTTTTTTTAACGCTTATAAAAATGATGATATTATCAGCATACAGTTTATAATGTTAAATATAATGATAAACCTGCATTCACAAAACCCTTGCAGAAATGTAAAAAATAAATTTAGACCTGTTCCACTCCTAGCATCTGTTTTTATAGAACTTAGAAAACATGGGATAGATGAAATCAGAAGAGATGAAATATGCCTAATAATGTCTTCAATTGATAATGACTACAAAAGGGTTGCTAATGAAATTATTAAATTTAGAGAAATTAAAAATCAAGATAAAAAAAGAGAAGAAATTAGAAGTTTTTTAATCAACAAACTAGGAGCATCAGAAAAAGAAATGAAGTATGATAAACTATTTGTGGATGTTCCTGATTCGTTTTTAAGAAAGTTACGTTATTCTGGTCTAATAACAACAAATGGATATGATGGAATCATTATTAATGAAATGTTTGAAGATGTTTTGCAAGATATTGCACAGTTAAATGATAAACTTGAGCTACCAAAAAACAAATATATGGAATACATGTCACAAACACATCCGTTTATTCAAGAAAAATTTAAAAACATTATTAACATAAAAGATGTTAAAGATTATAAATTTGACAAATGGATCAATATAATTGAAGAATCAGAAAATGATTTAGATAGTATGATTATTAATTTATTAGGTAATAAAAAAACAAAAATGATACCAGATTTAGACATGGTTTCTTCGCCTATTCTTCTTGAGTTTTTTATAGCTTTAAAGTTATATAAAAATGTAAAAGACATCAAAATCATGCCAAACTATATAGTTGATCAAAATGGATTACCAACATTTCATGCTCCTGCAGGGAAGCCTGATATTGAAATTCACAATGAAGAAGGTAAAGGTATAGTTGAGTTAACACTTATAAGAGGTAGCAAGCAACAATTAGTCAATGAATTAATTCCGATTACAACTCATTTAATTGATTTTCAAAATAGAGAGGAAAGAAGTGACTGCTTTTGTTGGTATATATCACCAAACATTGACAAACGAGTAAGATTATATACGGAATTTATTAAGTATGCTGATAATCTTGATATTTTTGCTAATAATATACATGAATCTCTTGAAATGATAAATGGTGTTAGTAATATAAAACAACTTCTGCATAATATACGAAAAGAAGGTGAAAATGATTAGTTTAATCTTAGCTAAAGCAAGTAATGATGTAGTCGGAGATAGTACAAAACCTTATGGTCTACCTTGGCACTATCCAGAAGATTTAGCATACTATAAAGAAAATACAATTAATAAAATTAATGTCATGGGACATACAACCTATAAGCAAATCGGTAAGGCATTACCTAACCGCATTACTTATGTGTTATCAAGAGACAATAACTTGACTCTTGATGATGCTAATGTTATTAATAGTATAGAAGAAGTATTAGCATTAGATGAAGATGGTAAAGAAATAATGATTTGTGGTGGAGTTAAAATCTTTGATCAAACGATTAATTATGCTAATAAAATATATTTAACTAGAATTAATAAAGAATATAGTGGTGATGCTAAAATTAACCTTGATTTAACTAACTTTAAATTAGTTAGTCAAAGTCAAGGTGAAAATAAAGATTTAGTCTTTGAAATCTATGAACGAATAGATTAAAAACACTACTAAATTTTGTTATAATATAAGTAACGTTGGGAGATAGAATGAAAAAAACATCTAAAATATTAATGTTAATGGTAATAGCAGTTGTTATTTTTCCAGGTAGTGTATTTGCTCAAACAATTGATCAAGTTCAACAAGAAAAACAACAACTAGAACAAGAAAGACAAGAAGCTCTTAATCAATTAAGAGCTCAAGAATTATCATTAAAAGATATTTTAAATAAAGTAGCAGAAGCTCATAGTCAACAAGAAACATTAAACAATGAAAAAGCAGCAATTGAAGGAGCAATTGCTACTACTAATATTGAGATTGAAACTAAACAACAAGAGATTGATAATATTAAAGAGAAAGCAGGAGCTAGTTTAGTATTCTATCAACGTGTTAATGTAACTAACCCACTTATTGATCAAATCTTCCAAGATGATTTTGGTAGTGAAGAATTTGAAGAACAAGAAGCAACTAATAAAATATTAGATGCTGGTGTTACTTCAATTAATGAAGCAATTGAACTTCAAAAACAATTAAATGAAAAGAAAGCACAATTAGAACAACAAAAAGCTGAATTAGATGTTAAAGTAGCAGAGATTGATGCTAAAACTCAAGAGTTAGAAATTCTAAGAGATAAAGTTCAAGCACAACACTCTGAAGCAGAGAATAACTATAATTCTGCTCAAGCTGGTGTTGTTGCCCAACAAAATCTAGAGCAAATGATGGCAGCAGCTGGTTGTCAACCGGGTCAAGTATATGGTGTTGATTGTGGTCAAATGCAAAGTAATGGAGCATTTGCACGACCAGTAAGTTATGGTATGGTAACAGATGAATTTAGATTAGATGGAAACCATGCATCTAATAATGGAGTAGGTCATACTGGAATTGATCTTGGTCAAAGTGGATCTGGTGGACCAATTTATTCTATTGGTGTAGGTCAAGTAATTGCAGCAGGATATAATATTGTTGCGGGTGGTGGAAATCAAGTATTAATTGTACACAATTACAACGGACAACAAGTAATTTCTTCATATTGCCATATGAGTAGTATTAATGTAAGTAAAGGACAATATGTTGATGCTTCTACTCAATTAGGTACTATAGGACAAACAGGATTTGCCTTTGGTCCCCACCTACACTTTGAGTTAAGTAGTGGTGCTTATGGATGGCAAGGTGGAAGTTGGATAAATCCACGTAATATGGTTAACTTCCCACCTAAAGGTGTATGGTTTAATGGTAGATAGGAGTTAAATGTTATCTGATATCAAAATAGCAAGAAGTGCTAATAAAAAACATATAACTGATATATCAAAAGGACTAGATATTAGTCCTTTTGATATTTTTCAATATGGTGATGATAAAGCTAAGATTAATCCAATCACCACTAAAGGAAATGGTAAAGTAGTAATAGTAACTGCTATTTCTCCAACACCAGCAGGTGAAGGTAAAAGTACAACAACAATTGGTTTAGGTGATGCCTTAAATAAATTAGGTAAAAAAACCTTAATTTGTTTAAGAGAACCATCTCTAGGTCCAGTATTTGGACTTAAAGGTGGAGCGTGTGGAGGAGGTTATAATCAAGTTATTCCAATGGAAGATATAAATCTTCATTTTACAGGTGATATGCATGCTATTACTACAACTAATAATTTAATTTGTGCAGTATTAGATAATTATATTTATCAAGATAATCCATTAAATATTGATCCAAATCAAGTATTAATCAAACGTGTAATGGATATGAATGATCGTACACTTCGTGATATTACTATTGCTCAAGGATCTAAATTTAATGGAGTAGAAAGAAAAGATGGTTTTGAAATAACAGTTGCTAGTGAACTTATGGCAATATTATGTTTAAGTAAAGATGAAGATGATTTTATTAACCGCGTAGAAAATATCGAAGTAGCTAAAACATTTAATAATAAATCAGTATTTGTTAAAGATTTAAACATTAGTGGTTCAATTATGAGCTTAATGAAAGATTGTTTAAAACCTAATTTAGTTCAAACTTTAGAAAATAATCCAGTTTTAATTCATGGAGGACCATTTGCTAATATTGCCCATGGTTGTAATTCAATTATTGCAACTAATACAGCTAGAAACCTAGCAGATATCGTAGTAACAGAAGCAGGATTTGGTAGTGATTTAGGTTATGAAAAATTTATAGATATTAAATCAAGGTTAGCTGATTTTAATGTTGATTGTGCTGTATTAGTTGCTACAATTAGAGCACTTAAATACCAATCAGGTATTAGTGTTGAAGATTTAAACAAAGAAAATGTAGAAGCACTAAAGGTAGGTTTTGATAATTTATTGCGTCATGTTAATAATATTAGAAATACTAATGTTAATTGTGTTGTATCTTTAAATGTATTTAGTCAAGATAGTGAAGATGAGATAAATACATTTAAAGAGTTATGTCAAGAACATAACATTGATGTAGCAATTAATTATGGATATAGTCAAGGTAGTGAAGGTGCTCTTGATTTAGCTAATCTAGTAATTGAAAAACTAAATCAAGAAAGTATTACTAAATATAACTATAATTTAGATGATGATTTAGATACTAAGATAAATAATATTATAAAAAATGTTTATGGTGGAAATGGATTTATCGTTAAAGAAGAAGTTAAGGATAAATATGAACAAATAAAACAATCAAAACTAGATGATTATTTTATTTGTATGGCAAAAACACCAAAATCATTTAGTGATGATGAATCTTTATTAAATGCTCCAAATGATTTTGATATTACTATCACTGATTTTAAAGTATGTCATGGTTCTAAATTTATTATTTGTTATGCTAATAAGATTATGACGATGCCGGGTCTTAATAAAGAACCTAATGCTACTAAGATTAAGTATCATGATGGAATTATAGATAATTTAAGTTAAGGATAAATATGTTATTAAGTATTATTGTACCATGTTATAATGAAGAGAAAGCATTATCTTATTTTTATGATGAGTATATTAAATTAAAAAAACTAGAGTTTATTAAAGATGGAGCACCAACTAAAGTAGATTTTGAATTAATCTTAGTTAATGATGGAAGTAGAGATAAAACTTTAGAAGTAATTAAAGAGTTAGCAAACAAAGATAGTAGTGTTAAATATGTTAGTTTTTCACGAAACTTTGGTAAAGAGGCAGCAATTTATGCTGGACTTGAAGCAAGTCGTGGTGAGTTAGTAACATTAATGGATGCTGATCTTCAAGATCCACCATCACTGCTTCCGCAAATGTTTGATTTAGTAGTTAATCAAGGATATGATAGTATTGGAACTAGACGTGTTACTCGTAAAGGGGAACCACCGATTAGAAGTTTTTTTGCTCGGATGTTTTATCGCTTTATTAACAAAATTAGTGATATTGAGTTTGTTGATGGAGCACGTGATTATCGTTTAATGACTCGTCAAATGGTAGATGCAATTTTAGAATGTAAGGAAGTCAATCGTTTTTCTAAAGGGTTATTCTCTTTTGTTGGATTTAGACAAGAATGGATTGAATATGAAAACGTTGAACGTGTAGCTGGTGAAACTAGCTGGAGTTTTTGGTCTTTATTTAAATATGCAATTGAAGGAATAGTAGCATTTTCAACAACCCCATTACTTATTGCTATAGTAGTTGGTTGTATTATTTCATTATGTAGTTTTGGATTTGGGACATATGCAATAATTGATACTCTAATTAATGGAGCACAAACTCCTGGTTGGGCATCGACTATTACATTAATTTCGTTTTTAATTGGTATTACTATTTTATTTTTAGGAATAATTGGTTTATATTTATCAAAAATATATTTAGAGATTAAAAATAGACCAATCTATATTACAAAAGATACTAATATTAAAAGTGAGAAATAATGGAAATTATTAGATATTTATTTTGGGGAGTAGCAACTACGGTAGTAAATATTGTTAGTTATTATTTATTTTCGCAATTTATTGCGGGAATATTTATTCCCACAACAATTGCCTGGATCATATCTATTATCTTTGCATATGTAACTAATACATTATTTGTATTTAAAGAAGCGAGATTAAAAATTAAACAATTTGTTGAGTTTACTTTATCAAGGTTATCGACATTAGTCATTGAAATAATCTTAATGCATGTATTAGTAAATTTAATCTTTATTGATGATATGATTGCCAAAATTGTAGTAAATGTAGTAGTAATTATTCTAAATTACGTTATTTCTAAGTTATTTGTTTTTAAAAAGTAAAATAATTAAGTGTAGTTTAAAGAATATCTGGATTATCATATAACCAATATGATACTAATTTTGTCTATTTTTTTTTCATGAATTAGTATTAACTTAAGGGTTTTATACTTCCTTCGGGTTTCAAAAAAAAATCATTAATTAACACATAATTTGAATAATAAGTTATAATATAGATGTAAAGGAGTAATAATGAGTAATAAAGAAAAATTTCATGATTTTATAAAAAATCATACAAAAGAAGAAAGCCGTGATAAAGTAGAAAAAATTATCAAAGATGCTGAACAACATACTAAAAATGGAGTTGATGATGTTGAAGACTTCTTCAAAAACATCACAGAACATGTAAAAGATGCTTCTAAAGAAGTTGTTGATAAAGCAAAAGAAGAAATTAAAAAAATCAAAAAATAACAAAAAAATACTCTAACGAGTATTTTTTTTACAATGTAAAGCTTACCATGCTATGCCACCAGGAGTAATGCAATTTATACTAACAGATATACATAAAAGATTTTCTCATGATGGGGGAGATAAAATAACACCAGAATTAATTGAAATTTGGGATAGACAGTATAAAAACAGAAGAGAAATACACTTAATTTTCGTAGAATTAGATTAAAAAGGTAATTAATAAAGAGGAGATTATTATGTTTAAACGAAAAAAAGGAAATGATCAGAATTAAGTTCCAGGAGCAGTAGATATTAATAAGCAAGCTTATTTACAAATACTAGTGTCTCGGGGAATTGATTTCCAGAAAATGAAGCTAAACATTGATACTGTTACTTCAAATTGTAAAAAGTAAAATAATCAAGTTAAAAAGAAAAATACATAAATATTTTTGGTATAATAATTAAGTATTATTAGTGTGTTCCGCTAATATTAACATAATGTTAAGAGCATACTTAAAATAGGAGTTTATATTATGCGTAATAAGCTTATTGAAGAAATTACTCAATCACAAATTAAGCCTAATGTAACAGCGTTTAATGTTGGTGATAGTGTAAGTGTTGATGTGTTAATTAAAGATGGTGATAAAGAACGTATTCAAAAATTTGATGGTATTGTTATTGCTAAGAAGAATGGTGGAATTGAAGAAAGTTTTACAGTAAGAAAAATTTCTAATGGTGTAGGAGTTGAAAGAATTTTCCCACTACACTCACCAATCGTAAAAGATATTAAAGTTACACGTCAAGGTAAAGTGCGTAGAGCTAAGTTATATTACTTACGTAATTTAACAGGTAAAGCTGCTCGTGTTAAAGAAAAAAAATAAGAAAAATAGACTAAGAGTTCGTAGAACTCTTTTTTGTCTTAATTATGGGGGAGAAAATGAGTAATCGTATTAACTGGTATCCTGGTCATATGTTTAAGGCTAAAAAAGAAATTATTAGTCAATTAAAAATAATTGATCTTGTTATTGAGGTAATTGATGCTCGTGTTCCAATTTCTTCTCATAACGAAATGTTAGATGAACTAACACAAAATAAAGAAAAGTTATTAATTTTTACTAAAGCAGATTTAGTTAATGAAAATTATTTAAAAACATTTTTAGCTGGTTATGAACAAAAAGGTTATAACACAATTAGTATTAGTACTAATAATAGTGTTGATCGTAAAAAGTTATTTAAAAAGATTAATGATGTAGCTAAAGTAGTAATTGATAAGTATGCTAAAAAAGGAATTAATAAAACAGTAAGAGTTTTAATTATGGGGATGCCTAATGTTGGTAAAAGTAGTGTTATTAACTTTTTAGTTAATAAGAAAAAAACAACTACCGGAAATAAACCAGGGGTAACTAAACAACAACAATGGATTAAATTAGAAAACAACATTGAACTGTTAGATACACCAGGAATCTTAATTCCTAAAATTGAAGATGAAAATCGAGCATATAAATTAGTATGTTGTTCATTAATTAAAGAAGAAGTTGTAGAATTAGAACATGTATGTGTATGGTTAGTTAATTATTTAATTAATCATCATAAACAAAGTTTAATGGCTCGTTATCGTTTGCGTGATGTTGATGTTGAAGATATACCAACGGCATTTGATGCAATTGCTAAAAGTATAGGTGCTGTGATTAAAAATGACGATTATGATTATGATCGAGTTAGTAAAACTGTAATTAATGACTTTAGAAAACAAAAATTTGGATTAATTATATTAGATGAGTAATATGCGTAAAGAAATATTAATAAATACAGATGAATTAATAATTGGTATTGATGAAGTAGGACGAGGTCCGCTTGCAGGAACTTTAGTTGTTTGTGGAGTGATCTTAAATAAATTAATTGATGGGTTATGTGATTCTAAGAAGTTAAATTCTAAACGCATTGATGAGTTAAATGACAAAATTCTAAAACAAGCTAAAACAATTCATATTGAAGTTGTTGATGTTAAAACTATAGATGAGTTAGGAATTAAAAAAGCAGTACTAAAAGCAATGGAGAATATTGTTAGAAAAACTGAAGCTAAAGTTTGTTTGCTTGACTTTGAACAGGTTAAAGTAGAAGATAAAATCACCATTAGTATCACTAAAGGTGATGAGAAAATGGAAGCTATTAGTGCTGCTAGTATTGTTGCTAAACACTACCGTGATAAGCAACTAATAAAATTAGATAGTAAGTATCCAAATTATGGATTTAAAAATCATGTGGGATATGGAACTAAAGCACATATGGAAGCAATAAAAACATATGGAATTATTGATGGAGTACATCGAGAAAGTTACAAACCAATTAAAGAGATGAGGTAGTATGAAGTATGTTAAATATCTATTACTAGCAACATTAGTTGTTTTTGGAATTAAATCTATAGAAGCAATTAGTTATGTTGGTAGTAATAAAATAATAACAGAAGAAAGTTATAAAAGTGATGAAATAGATAATATTAATATTGATGTTAATAATGCTAATATAGAAATTATTAAAAGTGAAGGAGATGAGATTCAAGTAATTAGTGAAATTACTAAATATCAATCTTCAAAGTTTAAATATTCAATTGGTGTTAATAACAATGATAAAACATTAGATGTTTCTGTTTTTATTTTAGATAACTTTATTGAAGAAATTAATAGTTATGGTAAGATTACTATTCGTATACCTGATAATAAAGAAATTAAAACAAGTAATATTAATATAGAAAGTGGGATACTTGAATATAATGTTAATAGTGAGAAGTTAAATGTTACTACAAATAGTTGTAAAACTAAACTTAGTGGAATGATTGATGAATTAAATATCAAACAAGGTGTAGGAACACTTAATATTGATGAGCTTAGTAGTGATAAAATTAATGCCTCTTTAGATAAAGGAGTATTAAGTGTTGAATCTGTATATAGTAAAGATATGGAAATTAGTGGTAGTAGATTAGTTAAACTAGATATTTATCGTTCATTTAGTAATAATCTTAATTTAGTTGGTGAATACACTTATGTTAAGTTTAATGATATTGATGATGCTAATGTAGAAGTAGTTAATGCAACTATTAAGAAAACTAACTTAGAGTTTTATGAAGGTAAATATCAACATATAAGTGAAGGTGATGAAAAAGGAAGTATGAAAGTTAATGCTAATAACATCGTTATAGCTGAGTTTTATATTAAAGGAGTTTAATGAAATTAGTGATAGTAGAGTCGCCTGCTAAAGCTAAAACAATAGAAGGGTACTTGGGTAGTGACTATCAGGTACTTAGTAGCGTTGGACATATTATGGATCTAGCAACATCAGGACCTGGTGGACTTGGTGTTGATGTAGAAAATGATTTTCATCCAACCTACAAAGTTATTAGTGGGAAGAAGAAAGTTATAAATGAATTGTATAAAGCAGCGCTTAAAGCTGATCAAGTATATATTGCTACCGATTTAGACCGTGAAGGAGAAGCAATTGGGTGGCATTTAGCTAATCAATTGGAATTAGATTTAAATGATAAAAATAGAATTGTATTTACTGAGATTACTAAAAATGGAATTCTAAAAGGTTTAGAAGAACCAAGAAAACTTAATATGGATTTAGTTCATTCACAAGAAACAAGAAGAATTATTGACCGTATTATGGGATTTAAATTATCTGGTTTGTTAAAAAATAAAATTAAAGTTAAATCAGCAGGACGTGTGCAATCAGTAGCACTTAAAATGATTGTTGAACGTGAAGAAGAGATAAAAAACTTTGTTAGTGAAAAATATGCTAAGTTATTTGCTACTTATAAAGATTTAGAATTTGAATATGTTAAAAATGATAAACAAGTAAGTATTGATGAGATAAATAAATTATTAGATAGTAGTCAAAACCAAGATTTAGAAGTTATAAGTAAAACAACTAAAGAGAAAAAAGATAATCCTAAAGCACCATATATTACTTCAACTTTTCAACAAGATGCTATTAATCAGTTAAAATTTAGTAGTAAAAAAGCAATGAGTGTAGCTCAAAAGTTATATGAAGGAATTGAAATAAATGGAAAACTGCAAGGGTTAATCACTTATATGCGTACTGATTCTTATCGATTAAGTGCTGATTTTATTAAAGCAACTAAAGATTACATTAATCAAGAATATGGTAGTGAGTATGTTGGAGATTATAAAGGGCGTAAGAATAAGAATGCTCAAGAAGCTCATGAGGCAATAAGACCAACAAATATTAACTTACATCCAGATTCAATTAAAGGTTTTTTAACACCAGATCAATATAAAGTTTATAAATTAATTTATAATCGTAGTCTTGCTTGTGTGATGAGTCCAGCAAAACAAGAAGTAACTACTTATAAATTTAAAAATGAAGCTGGAGTTGAATTTAAATTTAGTTATACTAAATATCCATTTTTAGGTTATCGTAAGTTAAATCCACCTGAAGTAAAAGAGTATAGTGATTTTAATGAAGGTGAAGTATTAACTAAAATTAAATATCATATAACACAACATGAAACACAACCACAACCTCGATATACTGAATCTCGTCTAATTAAAGAATTAGAAGAAAATGGTGTAGGACGACCTAGTACATATGCAACAATTATTGATATATTAAAACGTCGTAATTATGTTGAAGTAGTTGATAAAAAATTTGTCCCAACAGAAGATGGAGTATTAGTTACTACAAGTTTAGATAAATTCTTTAACAATATTATTAATGTTGATTATACTGCTAGTTTAGAACAAGAATTAGATGAAATAGCAGAAGCTAATAAGAGTGAATTAGAAGTATTAAATGATTTTTATTCTACTTTTATAAAACAATATGATGTTGCATATAAAGAAATGGAAAAGGTAGCACCAAAATTAGTTGGCGAGAAGTGTCCTGAATGTGGAAGTGATTTAGTAGAAAGAAAAGGAAGATATGGTGTATTTGTTGGATGTAGTAATTATCCAAGTTGTAAATACATTAAAACAAGTGATAAAAATATTGTCGCTGATTGTCCAAAATGTGATGGAAAGATAGTTAAAAAACTAACTAAACGTGGTCGTGTTTTTTATGGATGTGATAACTATCCTGATTGTGATTATGCAGTATGGAAGTTAGAAGATTTAAATAAAGAAAATAAAGAAGACTAAAATGGTATAATATTAAAAAGGAGTAATTATGGATGATAGTACTATTATGTTTACTCAAGACAAGAACGAAATTGAGATTAGAGATATTTTATGCTATGTAAAAAATAGTTTAGAAGAAAAAGGATATAATTATCAAAATCAAATTGTTGGATACTTACTTAGTGGAGATCCTAGTTATATTCCACGTTATAATAATGCTCGTAATTTAATTAAGAGTGTTGATCGTGATTTAATTATTGAATTTTTATTAGAGGAGTTTTTTTCTAATAATGAGTAGAATAATGGGGATAGATTATGGTGATGCTCGTATTGGTGTTAGTATATCTGATCCAATCGGTATCATTGCTAGTGATTTATGTGTAATTAAAAATACTGGTATAGAAGATGTAATTTTACGTTTTAAAGAATTGTTAGAAGAATATGATATTAGTAAGTTTGTAGTTGGTTTACCACTAAATATGAATGATAGTGAAGGTTTTCAAGCACAAAAAGTAAGAGCATTTGCTAAAGAATTAGAAGTGTTTAATAAACCAATTATCTTTGTTGATGAACGTCTTAGTAGTCAAAAAGCTGAAAGTATTTTAAAAGAGTTAAAAGTTGATAAAAAAACAATTCGATATACTTCTGATAGTAAAGCTGCTAGTATTATATTACAAGATTATTTAGATTATAATTGAGAGGCAAAATGTTGGATATAGATAAAAAAATTGTACTTAGTGATGAAGAGGGAAATGAAGTTTTAGCAGAGATTCTTTTAACTGTTGAAAACGATGGAGAAAAATATGTATTTGTAACAAACGTTTCAAATCAAGTTGATGAAGATGAAGGAAGTTTGGTATCGGTATACCGTTATAAAGAGGATAGTGAAGGTGAAGGACAATTATTTGAAATTCCAGAAGATGAAGAAGAAACTTGGAAAATGATTGAAGAAGTATTTTTAACGTTTGAAGAATCTAATTTTGATGTGGAGTAAAATGAAAGAAGCATTAAATAAGTTTATGGAAGAAAAAATTGATGAACTAGTTTGTGATCCTAGTATTAAACAAGCTATTAAGTATAGTTTGATTAATGATGGAAAACTAATTAGACCATTAATTTTTTTATCATATTTAGAAGTAGATGATACTAGTGATTATTATGATTTAGCCATGAGCATAGAATGTATTCATACTTATTCATTAATTCATGATGATTTACCGGCAATGGATGATGATGAATTTAGGCGTGGTAAGAAAACACTACATTTAGTTTATGGTGAGGATATGGCAATTTTAGCTGGAGACAGTTTACTTACCTTAGCTTTTGAATTAATAACTAATAACAAAGTTATTAGTGATAGTCAAAAAGTTAAGTTAATTAACATCTTGGCAAACTATAGTGGTGTAAATCAAGGAATGATTAATGGTCAAGTAATTGATATTAAAGGAGAAATTAATAATTTAGAAGTTTTAGATCAAATGTATATGCAAAAGACTGCTAAGTTATTAATAGCTCCGATGTTAATGGCAAATGTAATTAGTAATTTAAATGATAAAGATAAGTTAATTGTTTTAGGAACTAATTTAGGATTAATTTATCAAATTCAAGATGACTATCTTGATTGTTATGGAAGTTTTGAAATAGTAGGTAAAGATATTGGTAGTGATATTGCTAATGATAAATTTACTTATGCAACTTATTATAGTAAAGAAGAGTTAGAAGAAGTTATTAATAATAAATTAAAAGATATTGATTTACTTATCAGTAACTTGAAATTAAATCAAAATTTTATTGATTTAATTTCAACAATATATCATAGGAGTAGTTAATGCGTTTAATTAAAATAGTTAATATAAGTTTAAAAGATTGTAGCCATATTAAAGATAAAGATATTATTAGTTTAATAGCAATAATTCTTAGTCATAATGATCAATGTATGATTGTTGATGAATTACTTGATTATGGATTTAGTAAAGAAGAAGTAAATGCATTGTTTAAACGTATAAATAACTATTTTAGTTTAAAGAAAACAAAAGATGGATATCTACTTGCTAAAGAAGATATTAGTGATAATAAAATTAATTTAGTAAGTAATATGTGGGGAATAAATGAGATGGATGCTAAATTAGCGTTTGAAACAAACAGTCCTGATCAATATTTAGCAAATATCCTTTATAAGATGCGTCATAACTTATCACAAACAAATTTAAATAAACCAAGTAAAGAAGATGTTGATAACTTAGAGATATATTATAATCGTATTTATTTAGGTGATTTAATCTCTAAATATGAATTAGGGATGAGTAAAAAAGATTTTGCATTAATTAATATGTGGTTACTTAAAACTAATATACCACCTAGTGTATTTAAGTATGTATTTGAACAAAGTGTTATTCAAAATCAACATCATAACTTTATTGCTAATTTCTTTGATAAGATTATAGCTAGTTATAATAAACATAAAGTTAGTAGTATTAAAGAAGCAATTAAATTTAATAATGAGCGTAGTACTAATGTAAGTAAATCTTCTAAACAATATGTTAAACCTGTTTATGAAGAACAAGATTATGAAGTATTAAGTGAAGAAGAAATAATGAAATTAAAGGGGAAAATATATGAAGGGAATTGATCAAAGTGTTATTAATCAAATAATTGATCAAGTCGATATTGTTGAAGAAATTTCAAAAGACATAGCACTAACAAAAAAAGGAGCAAACTTTGTTGGTTTATGTCCTTTTCATGATGATAACAATCCTTCATTTATTGTAAGTCCGACTAAAAAAATTTGTAATTGTTTTGTTTGTAAACAAGGAGGGAATGTTATTAATTTCCGTCAAAAATATAATAAGATTTCTTATTTTGAAAGTGTTAAGTTACTTGCAACTCAAATCGGAATAGAAATAAAAGAAGCTAAGGATAATAACTTACCGATTCATTATGTAAATCAAGATATTTGTGATTTATATCATAATATCTTAACTGTTACTAATGAAGGTAGTGAGGCTAAAAAGTATTTAATAGATCGTGGGATGGATGATACTATTATTAATCGTCATCAATTAGGTTTTAGTGCAAAGAGTATAAAACCTTATGATTATTTAATAAAAAAATCTAATGAAGAACATAAGTATTCTGAATTTGATATTTTAAATAGTAATATATTTAATGATAATCATAATGATATGTTTGTTAATCGTTTAGTAATACCGATTAAAAATGATATTAATCAAGTAGTGGGATTTAGTGGACGTATCCTATCTGGAGATAGTGCTAAATACATTAATAGTCGTGATAGTGATGTGTTTAAGAAAAAAGATATTTTATATAACTTAAATAATGCTAAACATAATTTAGTAAATGACAAAATTATTATCGTTGAAGGATTCTTTGATGTTTATAGTTATGAACAACAAGGAATCTATAACGTAGTTGCTAGTATGGGTACTGCTATTACTAATAACCATATTAGACTACTTAAAAAATACAATGTAAAAGAAATAGTATTATCTCTAGATCAAGATAAAGCTGGAGTAGAAGCAACACTAAAACTTATTAAAGAATTAAATGATTTTGGTTTTTATAATATTAGAGTTGTAGTATTTGATGATTATAAAGATGTAGATGAATATGTGCAAGCAGGAAACGATGCTAATGATTTAATTACTAATGCAATAGAAGCTTATCAATTTAAATTAGATAATATGGAAGTTAATATTGGTAGTGACCAAGAAGTTATTAGCTTTATTAACGATGTGTTTACTAATATTAAAGTAGATAAAGAAACACTACCAATACTTATTACTAAAGTTAGTAAAAAAGTTGGTTATGATCGAGAGACAGTAAAAGAAATCATTGAAGAAGTACTTGATAAAGATATTAATAGTATGGATACTAATAACAATCATAATTATTATCAAGAACCAAGTTATCAAACTAATAATGTAGATAACATTGATACAAGTTTAGATTACTATGAGAGTTTTGTTGAAGAAGAAATTATTGGGGATGAAATCTTTGGACCAAAATCCGTAAGTGTTGATGAATTTGGTTTAAGTGATGATTATGTTTATACTAAATTGTGTTTTACACGTAAAGGTTTTAATCAAGTAAAACCATATTTACAAAAAAATCCAAGCATGATTAAAAATCAACAGTTTAAAGAAATTATTGATGTGATTGAAAAAATGTATCAATCTGATGAAACACTAGATGCTGTAAATCCATCATTAGTATGTGATTTACTAAGTAAAGATGTATTTAATTTAGTATCTAAGGTAAGTAATTTAGAAATTGATGAGAATCAAGTTTCTAAATTGCTAGAACAAAATGATACTAATTTAAATAGTCAATTATCAAAACTAACAGGAGGAATAAAAAATGGATTATAAAAAATTAAAAATTGCTGAATTACAAGATTTGTTACGTGAAAGAGGAATTGAGTTTAGAGAAATGGCTCGAAAAAAAGAGTTAATTAATTTACTAGAAACTAATGATGGGAAATTAAAAGATAAAGAAACTAAGATTGAAAAAATTATTTCTAATAGTGAAAAGCAAGCTGCTAAGAATTCATTAAAACAAGAGTTTAGTCGTGATGAAATTAAAAAGATTGATGCTGTAACTAAAGATATGACTAAGATTGCTCGTCATAACAATAATACTGTAGATGATATCACTCTTAACTTAGCTTTATCTAAAAATTTAGGTTTGAATTATAAAAAAGAATTATTTATTAAAGTAGAAAAAGAGTTAGAACTAAAAGATATTACTATTAATTATACAGATGATCAATTAGTTGAAGATTTAATGAAATTTAGAAATATGACATTTGAAGTTGGTGAAGAAGAGATTAATTACAATATTGAACAGTTATTACAAGGTACTGGTAAACATCAAAATAATGATGAAATAAAAAACTTCTTATCAACAATTAATGATTATCCATTATTATCACCTGAAAAAGAACACGAGATTTGTGAAACAATAGATAAGTATCAAAAGAAAATGGCTTCTGGTAAAAAATTAACTTTAATTGAACAAGAAGCACTAGAAGATGCAAAAGAAATCTTAATTTTATCTAACAAACGTTTAGTTATTAGTATTGCTAAAAAACATTTAAATCGTGGAATGGATTTAATTGATTTAGTAATGGAAGGAATGCTTGGTTTAGAAAAAGCAATTCAAAAGTTCGATGTAGATGCTGGATTTAAATTTTCAACATATGCAACATGGTGGATCCGTCAAGGGATCACTCGTGGTATTGCCGATAAATCTAAAGTAATTCGTGTACCAGTACATATGGTTGAAACAATTAACAAAGTATCTAAAGCTCAACGCGAGTTATTACAACAAAATGGCCAAGAGCCAACGGCAGAAGAAATCGGTAAAGCAGTAAAACCACAAATGAGTGCAGAAGAAGTAGAACATATCTTTGATATTTCTCGTGACCCAATTCCAATTGAAATGCCAGTAGGTGAAGATAATTCAGCACTTGAAGCATTTATTGAGGATAACAAAAATGTTAGTCAAGATCAAGAAACCGAAGAAAAACAACTTCGTGAAATCTTACTTACATTAATCTATGAACTTCCTCCCCAAGAAGGAGATGTATTATTATATCGTTATGGGTTGTATGATTTTAATTATGATGATATTGAAAACTTAAAATCGATGGTAGCATACGTTCGTCAAGGGTTAGAGAAAAAACGTATTGATACAAAAGATGCCGAAGTTATTTTCCAATTAACTAATCGTTTATCAGCCCCACAAAAACAATTAGTACTAAAACGATTAAAACAAAATAATGCTCAATACAACATCATTACTAATAATATGAAAAACTTACAGTTAGATGAAGATTTAACACAAGAAGAACGTGATGAGATGATGGAAAATGCACAAAAACAATTAGAAAAAATGCGTGTAGCAAACATCAAACACTTAGAAGAAGTATTAGAAGAAAGTGATGAACGTATTGACCAAATTAAGCGTATTGAAAAATTAACAGGTGGAGTAATTAAACCACTTACTTTAGAAGAAGTTGGAGAAGTATTCCAAGTGACTCGTGAACGTATTCGTCAAGTAGAAAATAAAGGGAAACGTAAACTTAAATCTTATGCACAACAAAGAGATTTAAATTTATTTATTAAATAATGAGTAAGCGTCTTGATGTATTAACAACATTAGTTGATAATAATGTTGTTTGTGATATTGGTAGTGATCATGGATTATTACCATTAAAATTATTAAATGATAATCAAGTAGATAAAGTTATCTTATGTGATATTAATATATCTCCCTTACTTGCTGGATATCAAACAATAAAAGAAAATGGTTATTTAAAAAAAGCAACTTTTATTTTAGGGGATGGTTTAAATCTAAAATTAAGTGATAAAAAAATTGATATTGTAATTGCTGGTATGGGAGGAATGGAAATTATTAGTATTTTAGAAAATCTAAAGCAACCATATCACAATTTAATTTTACAACCAAATAACAACGTAATTAAATTACGTAAGTATTTAGTTAAAAATAATACAGCTGTTAGTATTGATGATGTAATAAAAGATAATAAATATTATAATTATCTAGTAGTAAATGAAGATGGTAGTATTTATACTGATAAAGAGATTTATTTAGGTAGAGGTAAATCTAAGGACTTTTTTGAATACCAACAAGAAAGAATTAACCACCTAGAAAAAATCAAAAGTAATCATCCACTAAGTGGAGATAATAAAGAAGAATATGAGTTATTAACAACTTGTTAGGAGAGATATGAAATTAGCTAAAATCACATCACAATTAAATCAACTTTATCCTAATAAATTAGCATGTAGTTGGGATAATGTTGGGTTATTAATTGGTAATGAAAATAATAATATTAAAAAGATAATGACAACATTAGAAATAACTAATCAAGTAGTTGATGAAGCAATTAAGAAAAAGGTTGATTTAATTGTTGTTCATCATCCAATTATTTTTAAACCATTAAAAAGCATTAATGATGAAAAAATCATTAAACTAATTAAAAACAATATTAGTGTTTATGTGATGCATACTAATGTTGATGTGTGTATTAATGGGATGAATGATTGGTTAGCTGACGAAATTGGTTTAGAAAATGTTTATGAATTATCTCAAGAAATTGAAACTAAAATGGCTAGTTTAAGCATTAAAGTAAGCAAAAATGAAATAGATCGATTATCTTATATCTTAAGTCCTTATATTATTAATTTAGGAGCAATTAATAATATAAGTGATAAGTTATATAATCAAGGATTATATACTACTAAAATTATTAATAATAATGATATGTTAATTAATGTAGAAGCAAATATTTTAGCTAGTGATCAAGATGAAGTAATTGATATGTTACTTAAAAAAGGATATAGTGATATTAAACTAACACCGATTACTTATCCTAATCTATATTTAGGTATTGGACGTATTGGTTATATTAAAGAAGTTAAAGCAATTAGTTTTGCTCGTCGATTAAAACGAATATTTAAAACACCAATTAAAATAGTAGGAGATGTTAATAAATCCATTAAAAAAGTAGCAATCGTTGGAGGAAGTGGAGTTGAATACATGAAAGAAGCTAAAGCTAAAGGTTGTGATTGTTTACTTACAGGTGATATTAAATATCATGATGCTCAGGAAGCAAAAGAATTAGGTATTATGTTAATGGATATATCACATCATGCTGAAGTGATATTTAAAGAAAAAATGAAAGGTGTACTAGAAGATATTACTAATTGTCAAGTAATAACTTCTAGTACTAATGTAGATCCATTTGATTATGTATAAAGAGTTAGAACAATATCAAGAATATATTGATGAGTTTGTAGAAACTGATAATAATATAACTGTATATGTAAACAAGTTATCCAATTATAAAGTTAATATGGAAATTAAAAAAGTTCTAAGTACTATTAGTAATAAAGATGTTGAAATTAAGTTAGCCCAGAATAAAAAAATAAATACTAAAACTATTGCTTTTTTATCTGGAAAAGGTGGGGTAGGAAAAACTTATGTTGCTACTAATTATGCTAAATTAGCAAGTAAAGAAAAAAAAGTATTACTATTAGATTTAGATATATATGGTTATTCTGTACCTTATTTGCTTGATACATATGATGAGGTAAAAATGATTGATAATTATGTTAGACCAGTTAAATATAGTGATAATCTTGATATTATGTCTTCACAATACTTTATTAAAGATTTTGAGAATCATGCCATTATCTGGCGAGGTCCTAAATTAAACCAATTAATTAGTTTAATGGTCGAACAAGTAGATATGAGTAAGTATGATTTAATAGTAATTGATACCCCGCCAACAACTGGAGATATTATTCTTAATATTGATGTTTATTTTAAACAAATTGATTATTATATTGTAACCACGCCAAAACCACTAGATCAACATGTGTGTTTACGTAGTTATGAGATTGGTAAGCAATTAAACTTTAAATTTTTAGGCTACATTATTAATCAAGCATTTTATCAATATAATGACGAAAAATTAACCATCTTTGGTGATACATACATAGATGAAATAAAAGATGAAATTAGAGCTAAATTAGCGATAAATGATGAAGAATATAATCAAAAGCAAATCAATAAATTACTAGATTAAAGGAGCTAAGCTCCTTTTTTTTAGAAAAACTTTTTTGTAAATATTGCTGGTAATATGTTATAATGTATTTGTAGTATTATTTACTATATATTTGAGACGTTATTAAAAGCAAAGTAGAAGGGTAACCAAAATTTAGACACGGTTTCTATAATTTGTTAGAATAAATTAGGAGCAAATTATAAAATACAATGAAGAATTTAAAGACAACTGGTTGCCCTAGTCCAAGCTGGGCGAAAACCAACTGAAATCACAAAAGAATATGGGATAGGTGATAGTACTATCTATACTTGGATGAGACAGTATGGAGATAGTACAAAACCTTCCGATATTAGTGATATCGAAAGAGAAAATATCATGCTAAAAGAACAATTACGTAGAGTAGAAATTGAGCGTGATATTTTAAAGCAAGCAGCACTGATCATGGGTCAATCAAACAAGCCATAATCAGCCTGAAAGATAAATATGATATCAAAGAGATGTGTGATATAATGGATGTTTGCCGTTCTAGCATCTATTACAAACCTGTTGAAAAATAAGTTGATTCTAACTTTGAAAATTTAGTTATTACAACTTTCAAAGAAAAAAGAAGAAACTACGGGGCTAAAAGGATCAAGAAAGCACTAGAAAAGCAAGATATTCGTGTTTCTAAGATGCGTATATCTGGTATCATGAAGAAATACAACTTAAAGAGTAAGTATTGTCAAAAGTCCTATAAACCATGTAGTTCTAAGACTAATCATGAGAAATGTAAAAA
>DEQD01000032.1 GCA_002359095.1 Caryophanales bacterium UBA3375 | reverse complement strand
TGAATTTCAAAAAAATATATAAACATTAGGATTTTCCTAATGTTTTATTTTTGTTATAATATTTATACTTTATTAAATAATATATTATAATATACTAGTGAAAGGATATCAATGGCTAAAGATATTAATGTAAAAGAATTTTTAGATTTAAGTGTAGAAGAAATATTTGCAGATAGATTCTCTCGTTATTCTAAATATATTATTCAAGATCGTGCTCTACCTGATGTACGTGATGGATTAAAACCTGTACAAAGAAGAATAATATTTTCGATGAATAAAGAAGGAAATACTTTTGAAAAACAATTTAGAAAAAGTGCAAAAACCGTAGGTAATGTTATTGGTAATTATCACCCACACGGTGATATTAGTGTGTATGAAGCTATGGTACGTATGTCTCAAGACTGGAAAAATAACCAACGTATTGTTATTATTCATGGTAATAATGGTAGTATTGATGGTGATAGTCCAGCAGCTATGCGTTATACAGAAGCTAAGTTAAGTGAATATGCAGCTTTAATGATTAAAGACATTAATGAAGAAACTGTTAATATGAGTCTTAACTTTGATGATACAGAATTAGAACCAGTAGTTCTTCCTACTATGGTTCCAAACTTACTTATTAATGGTGCTACAGGTATTTCAAGTGGTTATGCAACAAACATTCCACCTCACAACCCTGAAGAAGTTATTAAGGCTTGTATTTATGTAAATGAACATAAAAGAATTGATTTAGATAAAATTATGGAAATTGTACCAGGACCTGATTTTCCAACAGGAGCTACTGTTCATGGTATTAGTGGCATTAAAAAAGCATATGAAACAGGTAAAGGTTCAATTACCATTAGATCTAAATATAAAATCGATAAAAAGAAAATAACAATAACAGAAATTCCATTTGAAGTTAATAAATCTGAATTACTAAAAAAAATTGATAAAATTAGATTTGATAAAAAAGTAGATGGAATTGATGAAGTATTAGATGAATCAGATAAAGATGGATTAGAAATTACTATTAAATTAAAATCAGATGCTAATGCTGATGCTATTATTAATTACTTATTTAAAAATACTGATTTACAAAAAGACTATAGTTTTAACATGATTGCAATTAATAAAAGAAAACCAGAACAATTAGGTATTATTTCTATTATTCAAGCATTCTTAGACCACCGTTTAGATGTAATTAAACGAAGAAGTGAATTTAGATTAAATAAGGCACAAAACAAATTACATATTTTAAATGGTTTAATGTTAGCTGTAGAAAACTTAGATGAAGTAATTAGAATTATTAGAAGTAGTGAAAATAAACAAACAAGTAAAGAAAATTTAATTTTAGCCTTTGACATTACCGAAGCTCAAGCTGAAGCAATTGTAATGATGCAATTATACCGTTTAAGTAATACTGACTTAAGTGAACTAGTAAATAATAAAAAAGAATTAGAAGAAACAATAAGTACTTTAGAAACTATTTTAAGTAGTGAAGAAAATATTAAAAAAGAAATATCAAAAGAATTAAAAGAAGTTTTAAAAACAATTAAAACACCAAGAAAAACAATTATTGAAGATAATGAAGCAGTAATTGAATTTAACCAAGAAGATTTAATTAAAGAAGAAGAATGTATTGTATCTATTACTAAGTTAGGTTATATCAAACGCAGTAGTTTAAGAAGTTATATTTCTTCCAATGGAATCATTAATTATCAAACAAACGATAGTGGTTTAAAAATTATTAAAACAACAACTAAAGATAAATTAATCATCTTCTTATCTGATGGAACATACTCAATTATTCCAGTCCATGAATTAACTGATACTAAATATAAAGATAGTGGAGATCACATCTCTAATGTTGCTAAATTAAACGATGGAGTTAGTATTGTTAATGCCATAAGCATTAAATCATTTAATGATTATGATTATGTATATGGATTAACACACTTAGGATATTTATCAAAATTTAAATTTAGTGATTTAGAAGCTTCTAAATTAAAACAAAAAATCCAAATGCAAAAACTTAAAAAAGAAGACTTCTTAGTAGATGTATGTCTATCTAAAGAAAGTTTAGATTCACTTTTAAATAATAACTTATTAATTACAACTACTAAAAATAGATATCTTAATATTGATGCAAGTAGTATAGAAACAGCAAATTTAAAAACAGTCGGTAAAAAAGTTAGTAAATATAAAACAGAAGAAAACTCATTTAGTATTAACTACTTCAATAAAGACATTATCTTACTTAGTGAAGATAGTTGTTATGCTAAATTTAATCCAACAGCAATAGGTAAGTGTGAAAAATTACAAAACGTATTTACCCCTCTTACAACAAGAAAACAAAACATTGTTTGTGTAAAAGAAATAAATACAAAAGAAATGTTATGGCTTCAAGATGGAGAACAAACATTACTTAATGTTGCTAAATTAGCTTACACAACACCAGAAGATAAATTAAAAACTATCGAAAAAGGAAAAACAAGCGTTAGTTTAGAAGATTATTATATTTAAAATAGGAATCAAAAGATTCCTATTTTTTATACTCTCTTAAATAATTTCTCTATTTCATATCTTGATATTTTATTAATAATAGGTCGACCATGAGGACAAGTAAAAGGATTATTACACTCATTTAATGTTTTTAGCAAATAATTAATAGCTTCTATTTCTAAATAGTGGTGCGCTTTAATACTACTTTTACATGCCATCATAATTGCAACATCTTCATAAAAATCAACAAATGATACATCTTTATCATTTACCATTAAATTAATTATTTGTCTAATATCACTGGTTAAATTAATACTCTTAACTTTGTAGAATTCATCTACTTCACTTATAGTTAACACATTAGTATTAATACTAGATTTAATTCCTAGTTGTTCTAAATTAACCTCACTATTATTTAAAACATTTAATTCTTCCAAACTTAATTCAATTTCTAAAGGTATTAATAATTGTTGAAATGAGAAGTTTTTGTTTTTAAATAAATCTAAAAACTTCTCATAATTTATTCTTTCTTGAGCAGCATGCTGATCAAGTAAGAACAAACCTTCTTCATTTTCAAACATTAAGTATGTTTGGTATAAACTTCCAATATATCTAAATACTGGTAGTTTCCATTCAACATTACTTTCTTCTTCTACTTTAGCATCACTAAAACTAAGTGTTGCTTGCACTTGTGGTTCGTTAACACTAAAGTAATTATTATTTTCTTCAATTTGTTCTTCTACATTTACATCTAATGAATAACTTGGAACAAAATTAAGTTTAACTAATTGATTATGTATTGCTTCACTAATACTACTAGTAATTTGATCAATAAATGATAATTTAATTTGTTGTTTAGTTGGATGAATATTAACATCAACTAAACTAGGATCTATTTCTAAATCAATAAAAGTTATTGGATATTCATTAGTATGTAAATAACCTTTATATCCTTCGATAATAGCTTCTTCTAATCTTATGTTTTTAACTATACGATTATTAACACTAATAACTATATCTTTTTTACTTGCTCTAGATATTAACGGATGAGTCAAATAAATATTAATAGTAAAATCAGGATTACTAATTTCTACTAAACTAGTTTCCTTTGCAATATTTTGGTTATACACTTTTGCTATGTTATTTATAACATTACCTCGACCATCAGATTGAAAGATAACTTTATCATTATTAGTTAATGTAAATCTAATATTTGGATAAATTAAACTAATACGTTTAATAAAATTACTAATTAAATTTAATTCATAACTCGGTGTTGATAGATGTTTAAATCGAACCGGAGTGTTATAAAATAAATCATCAACTTTAATTGTCGTCCCTTTATTCCCACTACAAGCATCAATAGAATTAGTGCTGTTATCATATTTATATGTGTTGATTCCATCAACACTAGTAATAATACTTACTTTACTAACAGCACTAATACTAGCTAGTGCTTCACCTCTAAAACCTAGTGATTCAATGTTAAAAAGATCTGCATCATTAGTAATCTTACTTGTTGCATGTCTTTTTAACATTAATGGTATATCTAATTTTTCTACACCATCACCATTATCAATTACTTCTATTGATTTAATTCCACTATCAATTAAGTTAATAATTATATTATTACTATTAGCATCAATACTATTTTCAACTAGTTCTTTTACAATTGATACAGGTTTTTCTACTACTTCTCCTGCTGCTATCTTATTAGATAGACTTTCAGGCATTACTTTAATACTATTCATTATCTTCCTTAATTATATTTTTACTTCCGATAATAAAAGAAAAAATCATTAACATTACAAACATCATATTAATATAAATATTATTATATCCAACAAATAAAGATATAGAAAAATAAAAACTAGGTTCTAAAAGAATATTAAATTTATGTTTAATCCCTACTATATAATCACCTATACTAGATTTAGCTACCGCTGTAATTACAATATATGTAATAACACAACAAAGTGCATAAATCATTGGTATATAACTACAAAGTACATAAACAAACATTAAGTCTATTAACTTAGCAGCAAAATATTTAAGTTTCATATAACTCCTATTTTTCTAATTCAAAGATTAAATCACGTAATTGAGCAGCCATTTCAAAGTCTAAGTTATCACTTGCTTCTTGCATCTCTTTACGTAATTGTTCAATTTGTTGTTCTTTATTTATATCTTTATTATCTATTGTATCAATAACTTCTTCATCAACAATATTATCTAAACTTCTAGTAGTAGATTTAGGTTTAAGATTATGTTTTTTATTATATTCTTCTTGAATTTGACGACGACGTTTTGTTTCTTTAATTGCTTCTTTCATCGCCTCAGACTCACTATCAGCATACATGATAACTTTACCATCTTTATTTCTTGCAGCACGACCTATAGTTTGAATTAGACTAGTTTTACTTCTTAAGAATCCTTGTTTATCAGCATCAAGAATCATAACTCTTGATACCTCAGGAATATCTAATCCTTCTCTAAGTAAGTTGATACCAACAATACAATCATACTTACCACTTCTTAGATCATTAATTATTTTAACACGATCAATAGTAGTAACATCTGAATGAAGATAAGCGACTTTAATTCCATATTCTTTTAAATACTTAGTTAAGTCTTCTGCCATCTTCTTAGTAAGTGTTGTAATTAATGCTTTATGCGGATTAATATCATTTAACTCTTTAATAATATCATCAATTTGATTTTCAGTAGGTCTTATTTCAATTATAGGATCAAGTAAGTTAGTAGGACGAATAATTTGTTCTACTACTTCATTATTAGTTAGTGATAGCTCATAATCACCAGGAGTTGCTGAAATAAATAAAGCCTTGTCTATCTTAGACATAAACTCTTCAAAATTAAGCGGTCTATTATCAAGAGCAGCTTTAATTCTAAATCCATAATCAACTAATGTTTGTTTACGATTATGATCCCCTTCATACATCCCTCTAATTTGAGGAAGAGTTACATGTGATTCATCAACAACTAATAACCAATCATCGCCAAAGAAGTCAAGTAATGTATAAGGAGGTTCTCCTTCTTTTTTACCTGTCATATAACGAGTATAATTTTCTATACCATTACAATAACCTAATTCATTCATCATCTCAATATCATATTTAGTTCTTTGTTCTAAACGTTGAGCTTCAACTAATTTATCTTGATCTACAAATGCTTTAACTTCTTTTTCTAAATCTTTTTCTATTTGTTTTGTAATTTGTTTTAAACTCTCTGGTTCAACAATATAATGTGTTGCCGGAAATAAAAACAAGTGATTAATCTTCTTAATCGTTTTACCTGTAGTAACATTAATAATACTTAAAGAATCAATCTCATCACCAAAGAACTCAATTCGATATGCTTCTTGATCGCTATGAGCTCCAACAATATCAATGATATCCCCTCTAACTCTAAAGTTAAGACGTTCTAAAGCTGTGTCATTTCTTTTATATTGAATATCAATAAGGCGATGAATTATCTGTTCTTGTGATACTTCATCTCCTGTTCGAACAGATAATGTCATATTCTTATATTCTTTAGGATCACCTAAACCATAAATACAACTAACACTAGCAACAACGATAACATTATCATCTTCTTCTATTAAACTAGCTGTAGCACTGTGTCTTAATCGATCTATTTCTTCATTAACTTGCGAAGACTTTTCAATATAAGTATCACTACCAGCAACATATGCTTCTGGTTGATAATAATCAAAGTAACTAACAAAGTATTCAACTCGGTTATTAGGAAAAAAAGCCTTAAGTTCAGCATACAATTGACTCGCTAGAGTCTTATTGTGAGCTAGAACTAAAGTCTTTTTATTATGTTGTTTAATAACATTAGCAACACTAAAGGTTTTACCTGTACCTGTTGCTCCTAATAACACTTGATATTTTTTTCCCGATTCTAAACCATCAACTATTTTTTTAATTGCTTGTGGTTGATCACCACTAGGTTCATACTTACTAACTAAATCATACATTATTGTCCTAGTGCTGTTTTTAGAATCGGATTATATTTAGGTTGATTATAACTTTCTTTAGCTTTCTTAACTAATACTTTAGCAATTTCTGGTGTTAGCTTAGAATTAGCACTAAGTCCATTATCTCTACAAAATTGGTTAAGAGCATCAATTGTAGTTTGATTACAAACCATACTATTAGGATCAGTATTATAACCTAAATAATATAAATATCTATTTAATAATAAAGCATTCTTACCTTCTGAGTTTATAGTAACCATATCAGTTAAATATAAAGGAACAATACTATCATAAGCTTCACTAACTTCAGTTGTAGGTTCTACTCCAACACCTTCAATTGAAGTTCCTTTACCTGATTGCCAATGGAATGTTGTTAATTTAATATATCCAGGACCAAATGAATTTTTAATTATCGATTGTCCTGTACCTTTACCATAAGATTTAGTACCAATAATATTAGCATCTTTATATTCTTTTAACACTAAACTTAACATCTCACTAGCTGAAGCACTATCTTCATTTTGTAATACACTAATAGGATAATCAAAATCTTCTTCTAAATCAGAATAGAAGTTTTGAACTACTTCTCCATCACTAGTAAATTGGAATATAGGTTCATTAGTTTTAACAAGCATAGATAAAATTGCTTGAACTGTAGCTACATTACCACCTGGATTATCACAAACATCAATAATTAATTCATCCATTCCTTGAGTTTTAACACTGTTTAATGCTTCTTTAAATTGTTCAATTGTTTCTTCTTCAAAACTAGTTATTTTAATATAACCATATTTCTTGTTATTACTATCATACATTTTATAACTAACAGTATCAATAATTGGTTTTGCTTTACTTAATTTAACATCTAATGTTTGATTACTAGCAGGACGATAAATATTAAAAGTATATTCTTTATCTTCTTGTGTTATTTCATAAAATAAATCAACAGTTCTAACATCTACTTTTTGTCCATCAACAGATAAAATGATATCACCAGGACATAACCCTGATTTATCTGCTTGTGTATTATTTTCAATACTACCAATCATAATATTGTAGTTTGGATCTGGCATTAAAGCAAAACCAAATATATCTGATTGGTTCATTAAAAGAGCATAATCTTCGTCAGTTAAATATGAAGAATAAGGATTATTTAACCCTTGAGTAATACCAGAATAAATAGCTTCTTGCATTTGTTCTTTATTTACTTCACCATCATATTGACTTGTCACATAATAATAGTAACCTAAATATTTGTACGCAGGAATTGAAAAGAGTGTTGCAAATAAAAGAAATACAACTAAAAAGTATTTTAATATTGTTGTTACTTTAACATCATTTTTAACATTAAAACAAGCATTAGTAACAACAAAACTATTACTAGGAATTTGTAAATAACTAATACAAGCTAATTTCTCTTTTTTTTCTTCAGCTAGAATAGAAACATTAGTATATCCAAACAATACTAAGTTTAATAAATTATTTTTATCAACATTAATATCAATACAATTAGGTTTTTGTAAATCAACACTATTTCCTTCAACAATATTTACATATCTACCATTAACAATAGTCTTAGTATTAATTAAATCAGTATAAATAACTTCTTGTTCAAATAATACAACACAATTAATATTAACATTATCTAAATTAATTACTTTAACTTCAACATTAACATTGCTCTTAGTAATTTTATAAGAAATTTCTACACTAACACGATAGTTAGTAGTACTATTTGTTATGTATTTACTAACTATCGTTTTCTTATCAACATTAGAAATTTGTACTGTACTTTTTTCTAAAATATTATCATTATCAATTAATACTTTAATCGGATTATTGCTTAGAATTATTTCTTTATTATCTTTTTTATCATAAATACTAGAAACAATACCATTAGCATCTAAAATAACTTTAAATCTTTTATTCTCTACAAACATATTACTCCTTAAAATATTTTACAATCCCACTAAGAGGGGTATAATTAGTAATTACTATTTTTTGTTTATTACCTTCTATTATACTTTTATCTAAACACTTCTTATAATCTTCTATTACTTCAATATTATCAAAGTTATTAACTTCAAACCTAAGTGCCATCTCATAAGCTCTACTACCACAACAATAAAGCTTATCCATTTTTTTAATCAACTCATCAATATTAACATCATAGATCCAAGAAATATCCCGACCATCAGCATAATTATCATTTAAACAAATAACAACATCATACTTATCATAATGACTAGTTATAAAATCAATCGTTTCCTCAAAACCAACAACATTCTTAACAAGGTTAAGATATAAATCTTTACCTTTATAGGTAAAAATTTGGTTTCTTCCTGGAGGAAACTTAAAATCATTAACAACACTAGATATAGTTTTAATATCTAAATTTAAATCTAATAACAATGAACAAGCACTAATAATATTAAACATAAAATACATCGGTACTTGTTTAGTAGTATCAATTTTAATATCATTAATACTAAATCCATCTTTAGTATTAATTAACTTATAATTAAAATCAATATTAGTCTGACAATTATTACAATTAAATAAACCTAAATGCGAATAATAAAAATATTGATAACTTAACTCTTGTCTACATACAGGACAATACTTAATTTCTCTTACTTTATTGTAATTTCCAGGTAACTGATTATCTAAAATAGTATCACTATCACTAACAATACCATAATACTTAATATTATTAAACTCTCTAAACTGATAATAAACATAAGGATCATTACCATTAATAAAAATAGTAGAATTAGTTGTTGATAATTGTTGTTTAATTTCATTAACAATAATATCAATCTCACCATAACGATCTAATTGATCTCTAAAGAAGTTAGTAATAACAACATAATCAGGATTAATTTGATTAACCACATTCTTAATTGTATTTTCATCTACTTCTAATAAAACATAATCACAATCAATAGTTTTATTAAACTTCAAGTTCTTTAATAAAATAGTTAAAATACCATTAATTAAATTAGCACCCTCACTATTTGTAACAACTTTCTTATTGTTATCAACTAACAATTTATTAATTAAATTAGTTGTTGTTGTCTTTCCATTAGTCCCTACAACATAAATTACTTTAGTATTACCAAGTTTTATATCTTTAATGTTAAGTTTTATTTTTCTAGCAACTAAACCTGGTAGAGAACTACCTCTACCAGTTAACTTACCTATAAAAATAAAAAACTTAACAATTAATAACTTGATATAAAACATAATCCCTCTTATTTAACATTACCTTCTTCATCTAACCAGTCAACAAACTTTTTGTTTCTGATCATCATAATTTCTTCTTTATACGGAGCGTCTTGTTTATCGTTAACAAACGGAGTTTCTAAAATCATACACAAATGATCTAAACGTTTATTATAGATAACATCTAAAAGATTATCAAACCCAATAGTTCCATAACCAATATTAGCATGTCTATCTTTTCTAGCCCCTCTTTTATTTTTAGAATCATTAACATGGATAACTTTTAATCGATCTAATCCTATTACTTTATCAAATTCGTCTAATATTTTATCAAACTCATTTAAATCATAACCAGCATCATTAATATGACAAGTATCTAAACAAACTCCTAGTTTTTCAGGAAGCTTAACATTGTTAATAATGTAAGCTAACTGTTCAAAACTAGTACCTAGCTCACTACCTTTACCTGCCATTGTTTCTAAACAAATAATAGGGGTTTGATCTTTACTTAAAACTAAATCTAAACCTTTAACTATTTGATCTAAACCCGCTTCTTCACCAGCACCAACGTGTGCCCCTGGATGAAGAACAATATATTTAGCTCCCATTTCCTCTACTCGTTTTATTTCTTGTTTTAAGAAATTAACAGCTAATTCAAACGTTTCAGGTTTAGTAGTGTTACCTAAATTAATAATATAAGGAGCATGGATAATTACATCATCCATACTCATATTATTTTCTTTTAGTAACTCTTTAGCTTCTTCTAATCTAAATTCAGATATATCTTTTCTTTTAGTGTTTTGTGGTGCTCCAGTATATACCATTAAACAATCAGCACCATTTTTAATGCTTTCTTCAACGCTTCCAAGAAACATTTTTTTACCACTTAAACTTACGTGACTACCTATTCTCATTTACTTCCTTCCTTATAATATATTTTAACATTTTTTACCATTTACTATTTAATATGGTATAATAAAAAAGTATTAAGGTTACTGCCTGAATAGCTCAGTTGGTAGAGCAAACGGCTGTTAACCGTTAGGTCACAGGTTCGAGTCCTGTTTCAGGCGCCATGTTTGCGGGTGTCGTATAATGGCTATTACCTCAGCCTTCCAAGCTGATGACGTGGGTTCGATTCCCATCACCCGCTCCAAATTACCTTAATACTAAGAGTCTCAATAGAGACTCTTTATCTTTTTAGGGATATTATGATACACCTTAAAAAAACAAATAATTTTAGTAAAAACTATAAACGAGTATTAGAATTATATGATAATATATGATGATGACAAATTTATAAGTTTTACTTATATGTGTCATTATAATAATTATCATTATTTACAATATTTTGCAATTGTTCCCTAATATTCGTTCTAAAGGATATGGTTCCTTATTTTTAGAATATTTAATAAATATCAAAACGAACAAATTGTTTTAGATATTGAATTATTAGATCAAAAATCTAATAATTATGAACAAAGAATATCTAGATATATTTTTATGAGAAAAATAACTTTCAATTAACAATTATATTCTAGAGGTTGAGGGCACAGAAAAATATAATATTTTAACTACAACATTAATTCTTTTGATATTAAACAATACAATCAAAGATATAAAAAAATTACAGGTAAAAAGTATACTCTTACAACATACAACCAAAGCAAATATAATGATTGTTAGTGTGCTTGCATTAAATTTAAATGAAAGGAATTTATGAACGCTGAAGAAGAATTTTTAAAAGCAATAAATGATCCTAAAAACAATATCTATCTTAGTCTTCCGAAATTAATTTTTATTGTTGTTCTTTTCATCTTCCTACTTGTGTTTGTTGTACCAAAAGGATTTTGGATATCTCTTGAGAAAGTAATTACTTATCATAAAGATATTAAACCAGATACTGTGGTAACATTTGTTGCTGGAGAAGATATAAAAACTACTAGCTATCGTGTAGAAACAACTGGTAAAAATACAGAAGTTTTGGGGTTCGTTGGTAAGACTGTAGGGTGGTCTATTTACGAATACAAAAATACTGATAAAAATATTAACACTTATGAATGTGTAGATGGTTGTGAAGGATTTAATCATAACTGTACCACCTATGATATGTTAAGAGAAATTGAATATAAACCATTACCAGAAACATTTAATTTGAAACCCGGAGATATAGTTATTGTTGCCTCAACAAAAGATAACGGAACAGTTACTTTGTTTGGTACAGAAACGGATGATAAACGTTACAGTAGATTCTACTCACCACGATAAATTCTATTCACCTGTTTAAAGAGAAAAAGTAGTTAAAACCTATTTTTATACTGTCTTATGTCCCGGTTACTTATATTGTAAGTAGTAGTGATGACAAAGTAACTTCTGTTTTAACAACAAAAGGTTATTAAAAAGATAATTAATAAAAAAAAAATTAAAAAATGACTAAACAAAGATTTAGTCATTTTTCTTAATATACAAATAAAAAGTAATTAACAATCATTACTATTATTACTAAATAAATAACATTAACTTTAAATTTATAAATTAGAATAATAGATGATAATAAATATATTATTAATATATATATAGGAACAGTTGGTCCAACCAATTGGACGAACTGTATTCCGATTGCTACAAATGTACCAACAATAACAGGTTTTAATGTTTTATTAATTTCTAAATATAGAGGATGATCTTTTATTTTATCAATATATTTAAATAGTAATAAAATAACTATTACCGGAACGCTTATAAACAAGATACAAGCAAGAACACTACCAAGAACTCCTCCTGATAGATAACCACCATAAGCAGCTAATTTTCCACCAATAAGTCCTGGAAAAATATTAGTAACAGCTACTATATTTAAATATCCATTTAAATCTACCAAATTACATGCTTTGGTGAAGATATCTTCAAATGCCGAAATATATACCCCTCCTCCACCAAAGACAAGCACGTTAATAATAGTTGTTAGTATTAAGAAAAGAACCATTTTTTCACCATATACTTAATTACAACTCCGGCTATTGTAACAAGCATTATAAGTACTGGAGAGATATCACAAACAACAATTAAGATTGTTGTTAGTATTATTCCAAATAATGATGGTAGACTAAATCCATTACTCTTTCCCATATTAAAACTTAAAACAAACATACTACCAGCAAAGATGATACTTGTTGGTAATACTATTTTATCCATTATTTCAGGATCAATATTATCAAATAACAATACAGCACACAACACAAATAAAATCATTGCCGGCAAACTAATACTAAGAGCTGATATTACTGCTCCAATCGGTCCTGCTAAACGATAACCTATTCCTCCTGCTATCTCCACCATAGAAGGCCCTGGTAGTAGGTTTGCTACTGTAACTATTTCTAAAAACTCTTCTTCTTTAATTACTTGTTTCTTTTCAACTAAATGTTGATGTGCGACAGGAACAACACTACTACCACCACCAAACGTTGTCATTCCTATTACTAAAAACTCTTTAAATAAAAACCAATTCATATATCCTCAATTTAAAAAAGCCCTTACGGGCTCTTTTTAAAGACTACCATTTATTTTAATAGTAACTATTGAAACAACTTCATCTTTTGTTGATTTAACTCCATCACCGTTTAGCGTTTGTTCTAAACTCGCTTGAGCTTCTTTAATTAAATCTTCTTGACCTTCTAAGTTTGGATTAGTTTCAGGAAGACCAACATATCCATCAACAACACTTAAGTTACTAACTGCTGGTAAATCTTCACCTGCTTTGATTCCTTTAACAGCATCAAGAGCAACTTTACCTGTTTTCTTAATCGCAGATGTTAAGATAACAGATTCATTACTAGCACCATAAATTCCATCTTCATACATATCACGGTCAACACCAATGATTTTAACATTAGGGTTTGTAGATGTTTCTTCAATTGCTGCTTCTACTGCACCATTATTAACCCCACCTGCTGCTGTAAAGATAACATCACAACCTGCTGCAAACATTGTTTTAGCTGTTGTTTTACCTTTAGCAGTATCAGAGAAAGAATTAGTGTACTCATAAGCAACTTCAACGTTAGGGTCAGCTGCTTGAGCACCTTGTACATATCCCCATCCGAATTTTTGTACTGATGGAATTTCTAAACCACCAATAAATCCGATTTTTTTAGTTTCACTTGTCTTAGCAGCAATATAACCTACTAAGTATCCTGCTTCTTCTTCATTAAAGAAGTAAGCATTAACGTTATCTAACTCTAATGGATTACCATTTTCATCTGTTGGTTGTCCATCAATAATAACAAAGTTTGTATCTGGAAACTCTTGAGCAATTTTTCCTATAGCTTTTTCAAATAAGAACCCAGAAGCAACAACAATAGGTGCTTGTTGTGCTGCCTGACGTAGGTTTCCTTCTAAATCAGCTTCTGATTGTGTTTCAATGTAACTTGCTCCAATTCCTAATTCACTACACGCATCTTGTAAACCTTCCCAAGTTCCTTGGTTAAAAGATTTATCATTAACCCCACCAGTATCTGTTACTAATACTACTTCAACTTCTCCAGCACTACAAGCATCATTACTTGAGCTACCACATCCTGATAAACCAAAGATTAGTAAGAATACTGATAAAATACTAACTAACTTTTTCATCAAACTCCTCAAATTTTTTTATTATCTATAATATATCACAAATTATTTTGTTGTGTAAAAATAATTTGTGATTTTGTTGGTAAAATTAACTAAAATTTACCAGTGAAAAAATAAAAGAGTCTAAAAGACTCCTTAAAAATTAATCATTATCAGATGATGTAAAGATTTGGATTAAGATATTAAATAAATAATAAAACATTAATGAAATAATCTCTACAATTAATAAAGAAGCAGACCATTCTTCGCTTTTACCTTGATCTTTTAATAATGCAATAGCCATTAAACTCATTACAAACATTCCACAAGAGATTAATAAGTAAATAACAGCTATAGCAATAGATAAAAAATTAGCACCATAAAACATTTCAAATACAAAATTTGAAACAACGTTACCACCAAATAAAGAAAATAATACTCCTACTAAACTAATAACTGCCATAATAATTATGAATGTTGTTGCAACACGCATAAACACATTCAAAAAACTTAGTGTTTTTTCTGCTCTTTTTAACAAGTAAGGTAATGTTAAAATACCAGCAATTGCTAGAGCAAATGTTCCTCCAACTGCTAAGAATAAAATAGCAGGTAATGAACCAATTGTTGCTAAGGTATCATTTGATTGAATCGCCATAATCATGATTAATTGATTAACAAATTCAGCAATAAAGATACCTTGACAAATAACTGCCCCTAACCAAAAACCTAATTTATTTTCAGAAGTTTCCACTTTCTTAGAAAAAAAGTTTTGTAAGAACGTAAGTCCGAATAAAAATAATAAAGCTCCAAACGTTGGAAGAGTTCTTAATAAAGAAAAACCTGTAAATAAATAACCACACACAATTACAGCTATTAGTAACAGCCCCATTAAACTTTTAATAGCTACACCACTAAAACTAAATCGTGGAGCATATGTATTATAATTATTTGTTTGTACATTAAAATCATTAAATTCCATTTTTCCCCCTACATATATATTATACTACTTTACCACGCTTTTGTATTTTTAATTCCAAGAGTTTTTGGATCAAAAGTTGGATCTATTTTTTTAGCTCGTTGTTCTTTATAATCTTTTAAACAAATAAATGCTATTTTAGATAAACTAACAATTGCCCAAATATTAATAAGTGCCATAATCCCCATAAATAGATCAGCTAACGCCCAAGCTAAATCCATTTCAATTAAAGCACCAAAAATAATTGGAACTAAACAAATAACCCTAAAGATGTTTAATGCTTTTTTAGAATCACACATAAATAAGAAGTTAGATTCTATATAAGAATAATTACCAATAATTGAAGTAAAAGCAAATAAAATAACAGCTATAGTAATAAAGTAAATACCTATATCTCCAAATTGTAATAAGAATGCATCTTGAATTAATTTAATTCCATCATCTCCACTAGCACCGTTACTTAGTAATACAAATGCCGCACTAGTAGTACAAATAAGTAATGTGTCAATAAATACCGAAATCACTTGTGCCAAACCTTGTTTAACCGGATGAGTTACATCAGCACTAGCGGCAGCATTAGGACTTGAACCCATCCCTGCTTCGTTAGAAAATAAACCTCGCTTAACACCTTGCATAATTGCAGCTCCTAGTGCTCCTGAAGCAAATGCTTGTAGTGATAACGCTTGATTAAAAATACTAGACATAACACCTGGAACTAAATTTATATTAGTAATAATTACATATAAACCAAGTAGAATATAAATACCTGCCATAATCGGTACGACAATTGATGAAATAACACCAACACGATGAATCCCACCAAAAATTACAATACCTGATAATACTGCTAAAACAATACCAACAATAACTTTAGTTTCCATTCCTTCATGAAATGTTGATAAAGAACTAGCGATGTTAAAAGATTGTAAACCATTAAATCCAACACCAAAACATAAGATTAACGCAATAGCAAATAAAACAGCCATTGTTTTATTTCCTAACGCATTCTTAATATAATAAGCAGGACCACCAATAAAGATATTTCCTTCTTTTTGCTTATACACTTGAGCTAGTGTTGATTCAACAAATGCTGAAGCCGATCCGATTAAAGCAATGATCCACATCCAAAACACAGCACCAGGACCTCCAATCATGATTGCTGTCGCAACACCGGCTATATTACCTGTACCAACTCGTGAAGCTGTTGATATCATAAGTGATTGGAAAGACGAAACCTCATGTTTATCAACACCTTTTTTATCCATTAAAGCTTTAAAACCATCTTTTAATAATGTTAGTTGTACTACTCCACTTCTAATAGTAAAGTATAAACCTACTATTAATAACAGAGCAATTAGCACATATGTAAATAAAAAGTTTTGCGTTTTATTTACAATATCTGTTAACCATTGAATTAAACTAACACCTTCCATATTTACTCCTCTTTTTTAAGTTTGTTTAATTGATAAATACTAAATAAATCCATCATTCCTGTTAATAACAAGCATAAACCAAACATCCAAACAACATTTTGATAGAATGTATAACTAATTGACATAATTATAACACCTAAAACAATAGGTAATAACGCAGTAATTATTACTAATAATAACGAGTTATTAATTGTCTTTGCCACATTAATTGCATAAGGGATCTTAATCACTCCATCTATTACTAAATAAATACCTGCTAAAAACATCATTGTTGTTAATGCTTTTTCTGGAACAAAAATTAAAAACACTCCTAAAACAAAAACAATAACTCCAATAGCAATATCTAAAATATTTGCATCTTCATTTTTATATTCATAAAAATAACGCAAGAAACTATACCCTCCATAAAAGATACCAAGTATCCCCATTAGCTTTAAAATATAATTTGAAAATGCATCTGGTTTAACAATAATACATAAACCTATTACACAATAAATTAAAGCTGTAATTAGTGTTGGTTTCCAAATACTAATTCTTGAAAACATACTTACTCCTTTTTAAATCTTGTACTATTATACACTTTTTCTAATACTTTTTGTAAAGGCATTACCATTATTATTAATCCTAATAATACTAGCAATTGTACTATATTTAGTGATACAAAGATTGGATTAGTTAAATTAATACTCATCACAAATAAAACTAATAAACTAAAACAAATTATACTTCCACCAAAAACAAATAATCTTAATTTATTAAACGGAATACATAATTTATATAAAGTATTATATAAACAACTAGCTAATATTAACGTTGACATTGTTGATATTACTAATTGAGAAAAATTAAGATTAAAGATAATGTTAATTGCATATAAACAAACAATTAATACTATCGCACTAACACCACTTGGAATTGATCTATATAATACATTTCTTAAAAATCCTTTATTAATCGGTTGTGGATTATTTTCTAGTGAAAGAATGTATGATGGAATTCCAATAGCTAATCCTGATACTAATGATAATTGAATTGGTTGAAAAGGATAATATTTTAAAACAAAGATTGCTAAAACTGAAAGTATCATCGAAAACACAGTTTTAACTAAAAACAAGGAAGTTGTTCTTTGGATATTATTAATTACTCTTCTACCTTCATGAACAATTTCAGGCATATGAGCAAAATTTGAATCAAGTAATACTAAGTTAGCAATGTTTTTGGTTGCTTCACTACCATTACCCATAGCAATTGAACAATCAGCTTTTTTTAATGCTAGTACATCATTAACACCATCACCTGTCATAGCTGTTTTATGACCTTGTTCTTGTAAACATTCAACCATCATCTCTTTTTGTTCTGGTGTTACACGACCAAAAACATTGTTATCTTTAACAGCGTTAAAGATATCTTCTTTTGTTTTTAGTGTTGTAGCATCAATTGCTTTATCACTATCTTTAACTCCTGCTTGATTAGCGATATATTTTACAGTTAAAACATCATCACCACTTATAACTTTAACATTTACACCTTGGTTATAAAAATACTCTAGTGTTTCTTTAGCATCTTCTCTTATTGGATCATTAAGTACTATTAAACCTAAAGGATTAAAAGTATTACTAACTTCAGCTAAGACAACAACACGTTTTCCTAAAGCTGTTTGTTTATTTATAATATCTAATATTTTATGATCTTGTTTATCTGTTATAAAACTATAAGCTCCTATTACATATTCTTTATCTTTATATGTAACACCACTACATTTTATATCTGAAGAAAACGGTTGTGTTTTAATTAATTCTAAATCTAATTTGTTACTAGATTTAGAATAACTTCTAATTGCACTTGCAGTTGGATTGTTATCTTCTAAATCATCAAACATTGTTTTTAATATTGATTTAATATTATCAACACTTTCATTTAGCTTGATAACATCAACTACTTCCATTTCTCCTTTAGTAATAGTTCCTGTTTTATCACAACAAATTGTATCTACTCTTGCTAGTGTTTCAATACAAAATAATTCTTGAACCAATGTATTTTTTTTAGCTAGTCGGATTGTAGATAAAGCTAAAGTCACACTCGTTAGTAAAATTACTCCTTCAGGAATCATACCTATTAATGCAGCAACTGTAGCAATAATAGCATTTTGCCAAGTTAGATTACTAATAAAATATTGTTTAAAAAATAATAGAATACCAATTGGAATAATTATAATTCCAACAAACTTTAATATTTTATTTAATGAATCCATCATTTCTGAAGAATGTTTTTTATTCTTTTTAATTTTAGCAAGCAATGTATTTACATAAGCTTCACTTCCTACTTTAGTAGCTCTAGCATAACACTTACCACAAACAATAAAACTACCTGAACAAAGATTATCTCCTTCTTCTTTTTTTATCGTTTTACTTTCTCCAGTAATTAGGGATTCATTAACTTCAACAAACCCTGAGACTACTTCTAAGTCACAAGGGATTTGTTGACCAGTTTGTAGGATAACAATATCATCAACTACGATGTCATCATCATCGATTTTTTTAACTTCGTTATTTCTAAGTACTTGATAATTACCCTTAGAAACTAAAGATAATCTATCAAGTACTTTTTTACTTCTAATTTCTTGGATAGTACCAATAAAGATATTAGTAATAATGATAAAGATAAATAACATGTTTTGTAATTGACCTGTTATTAAAACTAAAATAGCTAAAACTAAATTAATTAAGTTAAATAATGTAAAGATATTATCTTTAATTATATCTTTATAACTTTTACCTACTTCATCATTAAACTTATTAGTTTTACCTTCTTTAATTCTTATTTCTACTTCTTTATCACTTAGACCTGTTAAATTATTTTGTTTCATTTTTCCTCATTTACTTGATCAAAAGCATCTTGTGTTTTTGGTCCAATTTCTATTTCTTTTTGTTTTAAAAAGTTAACACAATGATTTAATACTTTTTTATAATGAGTATCTAAATCTTTTTCTACTAATCGCAAATATTCTACCTGACTAAAATTTCTATTAGGTTCGATTGTATCTGCTATATATAATATTTTACCAACATCACATAAATCTTTTTTACTTGTTGTATGATATTTAATTGCTTCAATTACATCTTGATTGTTAAATTTAAATTCATCAACAATTTCATAACTAGCAACATATCCATGCCAAACGGCTGGAGCAGTTTCTAAGTAATCGTATTTATCTTCTTCTTTAATATCATTATATGTTAACTTATCTTGTTTGTTGTAATCATGCATCAGTCCTGCTATTTCACAAAGATAAGGATCAACACCATAATAGTATGCTAATCGTTTACAAGTATTACTTACTCCAATAATATGGTTATATAATTTATCGTCTACTTTTTCTTTTAACTTCTTTTTTATGTAACTTATCATTATATTTATTAACAATAATACTTGTACCAATAATATAAACTATCTCACATTTTGTTTCTTTACTAATAGTATTAGCATATTCTTTTACAATCGTCTTATCACTATTATCTTCACGATTAACTTTAATTTTAATTAACTCAGTTGTATTAAACATTTCTTTAATATTATTAATTACAGCATCAGTTAATCCATTATGACCAATTTGAACTTTAGCTCTTAATTGTTGAGCTTGACTTCTTAATTCTTGTCTTTTCTTACTATCTAACATATATCTTCCTTAAATAAAGAATCAACCAATTGATATCCAACATTACTTGGAATTATTAATTTGAATTCAATATCTTTTTTATTATTAAATGTTACCCATCCAAGTCCATCAATAAGTAACATTTTATCTTTACTAATATTTAATATAATTTCTTTAAAGTTATCAAATAAATCTTTTTCTTCGATACTTGGAATACTTAAAAATTGTGTAAATAAATGTTTTGACCTAATCTCTTCTTTTTTATCTGTTTTAAAACGATGAATATTGACATTATCACTTACAAAAACCGAACAAGAAACACGTTCACCTTTAACAAAGTCTAATTCAACAAGTGAAGAAATTAGGATTGAATTACCTACATTCATTTGATACGTTCTTTGTCTATATTCGTTTTTAGGGACTACTAATTTCAAACTATCTTTTTTTAATATGTTTTGAACGTTTAAATTATTTACAATACCTGGTGTATCAATAAATGTAATTCCATCAACTTCAACTTTAATTTCATCTAGTGTTGTTCCTGAATATGGTGATGAGATAATATTTGTTTCTTCATTTGGATATTTACTTTTAATTAAAGCATTAACTAAACTACTCTTACCAACATTAGTCATACCAATAATTGGTATCTCTTTTATTTTTTCTTCATGTAATGAATATATAATTTCATCAATATTTAATTTTTTATAAGTAGAAACTAATAAAATATCAATAAAGTTTAAATCTAGTACTTTTTCTAACCAGTTAAGTACTTTCGTCGGTCTAATAACTTGCGGAATAATATCTACTTTATTAGCAATTAAAAAAACTTTTTTATTTTTAATTAATGCTCTTAATCTATCATTAATACTTGCATTAATATTACAGACATCCACAACTAAAATAACTGTTTCATATGAACTAATTACTTTTTCTACAACATCGTAATAATAGTTTTCATCAATTAACTTATCAAACTCTACATTTCTATGTTTTAGTTGGTAACAACGATCACACAATTCGTTATTTATATTTCTAGAATAACCGGGGTTATTTTTGTTTGTGTTTTGTTTTTTAATTCCACACCCTAAACAGTAACTACTCATAGTAATTTCCTTTTTCAAAACATGAAACTTTTCTAAAGAAAATTTCAACAAAAGTCATTATCTTAGTATACCAGTATTTTTTTTGTAGAGTTAAAGGATCTACTAATATTGTGTAACCACCATGTAAATTACCACCAATTACATCTGTTACAATTTTATCACCAACAAAAACAATTTTATCCGCTTCACGATCAACAAAGAATTTTTTATAATTCTTTCTAAAAGGTTTTTTTGCATTTGCAATACATTGGTGTTTAAAATGTTTACCAAAACTATCTACACGTTCTTGAGTATTATTTGAGAAGAATATAATTTCAAAACCAAACGAATTCACTTTATCAATATAATCTAATAATTCTTTAGTAATTGTTGTTTCTTTATCCGGAAGATCTAAAGTATTATCAATATCAAAAACAACAACATTAAACCCTTGTTGTTTTAACTTTTCCCAATTAATTGTTGATACATTTTTATGATATTCGTTTGGTTTCCAAAACATTATTCTCCTAAAAACAACTTTTTAAAATTATTTGTTGTTCTTTCAACTACTTCCTCTATACTTATACCTCTTTGTTTAGCTATTTCCTCAGCAACATAGTAAACATATTGCGGTTCATTTCTTTTTCCTCTAAAAGGAACGGGTGTTAAAAAAGGACCGTCTGTTTCAATCAACAATCTATCTAAATCAATGTTTCTAGCAACATCTTTTTGGTTTTCTCCATTTTTAAATGTAATTGGTCCTGTTATACCTAAATAAAAGCCTAAATCTAGAAACTTTTTAGCTTCTTCATAATTTCCTGAAAAAGAGTGAACAACTAATCTTAGATCACTATAATCTTTTAATATATCATAAACATCATCTAAAGATTCTCTAGCATGGATAATAACAGATAAATCCTTTTTTCTAGCTATTTCTAATTGTTTTATAAACAATTCTTTTTGTTCTTCTTTATTATCTGGATACCAGTGGTAATCTAACCCTATTTCTCCTAAAGCGATAACACCTTTTGAATCTAATTGTTGTTCTAACTCTTCTAACATTTCATCTGTTACCTTCTCAAACTCACAAGGATGATAACCTAAAGCTCCATACAACCACTCTTCTTTTTTTAATAAAGTAATTGTGTTGTTAATTTCTTCTTGGTCACAACCGATAACAAGTGCTGTTTTTAAACCTTCTTCTTTAGCTTTATTTAACAACTCATTTAGATCTTCTTTATATTGTTCATTTGTTAAATGTACGTGTGAATCAATCATTATACCATACTTTCATTAATTCGTTTAATTTCTACTTCTTCATCTAAACGATTAAATATAATATCTACTTTTTGTGGAACTTTAATTGTATCTCCCTCCACAATTATAGAATCCATAATGTATTTACCGGCATTAGGCATATATGGAGATACCATTTCAGCTATATTTCTAATGTTTAATAACAGATTGTAAATAACTGTGGAAAGCTCTGATTCATCTTCTTCTTTAGCTAAAATCCAAGGTTCTGTTAAATCAATAAACTTGTTTGTTGCCTTAACATATGACCAAATTAACTCTAAATCTTTAGAGAAGGAAAGATTATTTATTTCTGTTTCACGTGAAACAACAACCCTTTCTTTTGTTTCTAACAACTCTTTAACACAAATGTTTTCAACTTTAGAATCTGTTACTTCGCCACCAAAGTACTTGTTTGCCATAGAAACAGATCTATTAAATAAGTTACTGAACTCATTTACTAAATCTCCATTATATCTATTAACAAACGAAGAAGGTGTGAATACACCATCGCTACCAAAAGGAATCTCTCTTAACAAAAAGTATCTTACCGCATCACTAGAATAGTTTTCTACTAAAAATTCTGGGTAAATAACATTCTTTTTACTTTTAGACATTTTCTCGCCATTCATTAATAACCAACCATGAGCAAATAATTTATCCGGCATTGGTAAATTTAACGCTAGCAAAAACATTGGCCAATAAATAGCATGGAAACGAGTAATTTCTTTCCCCATGATTTGTACGTTTGCTGGCCACACATCTAAACCTTTTTCTTTAGGTGTTGTAATATAATTAGTTAAAGCATCTAACCATACGTAAATAACGTGTTTTGGGTTTTCTTTTACTGGGATACCCCAAGAGAAGTTAGTTCTAGTGACAGCTAAATCTGGAATACCTTTGTCAAAAAAACTGTTTAATAATTCGTTCTTTCTTGATTTAGGTTCAATGTTAATAATATCTTTTTCTATCATTTCTTTAACTTGATCTTGATATTTAGAACATCTGAATTTATATGTTTCTTCTGTTACTTCTTTTAATTCGCCATTACAATCGGGACATTTGTGTTTTTTTGCCTGTGTTTCAGTTACGTATGTTTCACATGAAACACAATATAAACCTTTATATTCCCCTAGATAAATATCATCCTGTTCTAATAATCGCGAGAAGATGTCTTGAACTTGTTTCACGTGAAACTCATCAGTTGTTCTAGAAAACATATCGTATTCTACATCTAACATTTCCCATAACTTTTTAATATCTTTTTCTGCGTTATCTACTAGTTGTTGTGGCGTTAAACCTTGTTCTTCTGCTTTCTTTTGGATTTTTTCTCCATGTTCATCCATACCGGTAAGAAAGTATGATTCATAACCTTGTTGTTTCTTAATTCTATTAATAACATCAGCACTAACTGTACTATATACATGCCCTAGGTGTAATTTACCTGAAGGATAGTATATTGGTGTTGTTACATAATATTTCATTATATTCCTTTCTATAATAACGAATTATATAAATTTACAAAGAATCTAGGAATCATATATAATGCTTTTTGAACGATTCCTTCTTTCTTTGTATTTGAATTTTTTGTTAATTCTACATCAGTATATCCATCAGAGAAATAAATAGATAAATCATTGTTGTCATCTGTTGTTCTGACTTTTAGTCTGGCAACAGTTTCTCCAGCAGGTACTGTTTTAATTAATGCGGAACCGTCAAAATAATTTTGATTATATTCTATTGATTCAAATATAAGATCGTTAGTTCTACCTTTAACCACAGCAAAATTTCGTTTTGGTACAAATTTGTCTTTTTCCATCCCGTTATTACTTACCGGAACATGGATTTTAGTTTCTGTAGATAAGACTGATTCTAACTCACAATCTTTTGCGTAATCTAACATTCTTGCTGTTTCCGTAAATCTACTTGAAGCTGAAGAAATACCTGTTGTGTCTTGGGCTCCTGCAACAAGAGTAATTGTTTTTCTTTCTCCTTGTTGTGCTAAACCTAAGAAACTGTGTCCTGCAGTATCGCTACTCCCTGTTTTTAATCCAAGCATACCATCATATTCATATGGTTGTCCTGGCAACATTTTATTTCTAGTTTCATAAGTTTCACCCATAAAATTAACTGATTCTAATTTTGTATAATCTAATATGTCAGGGCGTTTAGCTAGTATTTCTGCTGTTATTTTAGCTATTTCTCTTGCTGTAGACACATTGTAAACAACTTGTCCGTTTTGTTCTACATCTAACCCCGTAGAGTTAACAAAGTTTGTTTGTTTAACGTTTAGCGATTGTAGATATTGATTTACTTCTTTTACAAATGTTTCTTCATTACCAGATAACGTTTCTGCTAATTGAACAGCTGCTCCGTTATCAGAATAAACTAATGATAATTCTAATAAATTTCGTACTGTGACTTCTTCCCCTTCTGGTAAATAAACACCTGATGCTTCTGGATGATCATTTAAGAAGTTACTAACTTCGTTAGAAATTCTTGTTGTTGAGTCTGGAGTTATCCCTTTTTCTTCCATCTTCATCATAAAATACCCTGCTGATACAAATTTAGTGATGGAAGCAATTGATATTTCTTTATCTATTTCTTTACCATAATAGATTGCTCCAGTATCATAATCACAAGCAATAGCAGCGTTTGCATAAATATAAATTGAGTTATCTGCTTTGTTTATATTACTAGTTGTTGGAATAAATAGTGAGATAATAAGCAGGAAAGCGAAGAGTAACTTTTTACTCTTCACTAAAATCACCTTCTTGCTCGTTTTTATCAACTATCTCACATTTAACAACTTTATCATTTTCTTTTAGACGAATCATTCTAATACCTTGAGTAGCTCGACCACTAACCTTAATATCTTCTGCCTTCATACGAATGATTTTTCCTGCTTGTGTTAAGATTAACAAGTCTTTATTGACTAACTCTTCTTTTTGTACCGTTACAAAAGCAACAGTTTCTCCATTTTTGTCTGTTGTGTTAATATTTTTAATACCTTTACCACCACGGTTTTGGATACGATAATCTGTTGTTGGTGTTGCTTTACCAAATCCATTAGCTGTTAAGGTAAATGCTAAACTATCATCATCTGTTTTATTAACACCAACCATCATGTCATCTTCTGACAAACTTAATAATCTTACCCCGCTAGATACACGACCTTGTGATCTAATTGCACTTGTTTCTACTTTAATTGCTTTACCTTTTGAAGATGCCGCAATTACTTGATCTTCATCATCTACAGCGATAACAGATACAATCTCATCACCTTCCATTAGTTTAATCGCTAATTTACCATTTTTATTAATGTTTACATATTCTGACAATTTAGTTTTCTTAACTTTTCCTTGTTTTGTTACAAACAATAAATAACCTTGGTTGTATCCTTTGATCTGTAACACGTTAGTTATATTGTCTTCTTTTTGTACATCAATTAAGTTAACTAGTGGCAAACCTTTTGCTTGACGACTAGACTCAGGAATTCTGTGAGCTCTTTGTTTATAAACCTTACCTGATTGGGTAAAGAATAAAATATCTGTATGTGTTGTTGAAGAAATAAGTTTATCTACTAAATCTTCTTCGTTTGTTGACATCGCTTTTATTCCGGTACCACCACGATTTTGGGTACGATATTCATCTTGATTAACACGTTTAATGTATCCAGATTTAGTTAAAGTAATAATAACTTCTTTTTCTTCGATTAAATCTTCATCATCAATTGTGTTTTCAAAACTTCCACCAATGATTTCTGTACGACGATCATCTTTATAGTTGTTTTTTATTTCTTCTAAATCTGAAATAATTACTGCATCAATTTTTTCTTGGCTTGCAAGTGTTGCTTGAATATCGGCAATTAATGCCTCTAATTCTGCTAATTCACTTCTTAATTTTTCGCTTTCTAAACCTGTTAAACGTTTAAGTTGCATATCTAAAATAGCTTTAGCTTGCACTTCAGATAAATTAAACTTTTTAATTAATTCTTCTTGAGCTATATCATTAGTTTCTGAATGTCTAATAATATCAACTACTTCATCAATATTATCAACAGCTGTAATTAAACCTGATAAAAGATGTGCTCTTTCTTGAGCTTTTTTAAGTTCAAAGTTTAACTTACGACGTAGTACATCATTTTGATGTTCAATATATGCTTGAATTATTTGTTTTAAATTTAAAATTTCTGGTGTTCCATGATTTAGAGCTAACATATTAATAGAATACGGAACTTCTAAACTTGTGTGTTTAAATAAAGAATTTAAAACAACGTTTGCATCAAAACCTTGTTTTAGTTCTATTACTATTCTAATTCCATCTTTATCTGATTCATCACGTAAGTCTCTAATTCCTTCTACTTGTTTTTCTTTAGAGCACTTAGCAATTCTTTCTACTAATTCAGCTTTATTAACTTGATAAGGAATTTCTTTAACAATAATTGTAGTATTTTTTTTATCTTCGATTATTTCATATTTAGAACGGATTCTAATTTTTCCTTTACCTGTTTTATAAGCTTTTTTAATTCCGACATCTCCTAAGATGATTCCACCTAAAGGGAAGTCTGGACCTTTAACGATTTTACATAAATCATCAATACTAATTTCAGGATTTTTAATTGTTTCGATGATTGCATCAGCAATTTCTTTTAAATTGTGAGTTGGAATGTTTGTTGCCATCCCCACAGCAATTCCACTGGCCCCATTTACAAGTAAGTTAGGGAATTTAGCAGGAAGTACAACTGGTTCTTGTTCACTTCCATCATAGTTATCTTGAAAATCAACAGTATCTTTTTTAATATCTTTTAATAAATCCATTGATAGTTTTGCCATACGTGCTTCTGTATAACGCATAGCTGCAGCTCCATCTCCGTCAATTGAACCAAAGTTACCATGTCCATCAACTAATGGTACACGATAAGAAAAGTCTTGTGCCATTCTTACCATTGCACTATATACACTACTATCACCATGAGGGTGGTACTTACCTATTACATCCCCAACAATACGTGCTGATTTTTTATATGGTTTATCGGCATAGTTTCCTAGATCATTCATTGCATAAAGAATTCTTCTTTGTACTGGTTTTAATCCATCACGAACATCTGGAAGTGCTCGTGATACGATTACACTCATTGAATAGTCTAAGAATGACGTTTCCATTTCATCAACAATGTTTCTATCTCTAACTTTGTGACTCACAATTCTCCTTAATTAAATTTTAGATATCTAGTTGTGCATATGTTGCACGTTCTTGAATAAATTCTTTTCTTGGTTCTGTATCTTTACCCATTAACACTTCAAATACCTGATTTGCTAACTCTGCATCTTCTTCTGTTATCTTAATTAATGTTCTTACCTCAGGATCCATTGTTGTTTCCCATAATTGTTCGGGATTCATTTCACCTAAACCTTTGTAACGTTGAATATTAGCTTTTTCTCCCATACGTGCTACTAATTCTTCTTTTTCTTCATCAGTATAAGCGTATTCAATTTGTTTTCCAACACTTACTTTATAAAGTGGTGGTTGAGCAATAAAGATGTTTCCATTAATAATTAATTCGCGCATGTATCGATGGAAGAAAGTTAATAATAACGTTCTAATGTGGGCTCCATCCACATCGGCATCGGTCATAATAATAATTTTGTTATATCTTAATTTTTCTGGATCAAATGTTTTTCCTAAACTTGTACCAATTGCAGTTGCCATCGCAGCAATCTCAGCATTAGCTAAAATTTTATCTTGACTTGATTTTTCTACATTTAATACTTTACCTCGTAAAGGTAAGATTGCTTGGTAATGACGGTCACGTCCTTGCTTAGCACTACCTCCGGCACTATCTCCCTCGACTATATATAACTCGCAATTTTCAGGATCTTTGCTTGAACAGTCAGCAAGTTTACCTGGAAGACTAGTCGATTCAAATGTTGATTTTGAACGACTTAACTCTCTTGCTTTTTTAGCGGCATTTCTTGCTCTACTTGCTGTAAGTCCTTTTTCTAAAATCTTTTTAGCATCTTGTGGGTTTTCTAACATGAAACGATGTAATTCTTCATTAATCACGTTATTAACAGCAGTTCTTGCATCGCTATTTCCTAATTTAGTTTTTGTTTGTCCTTCAAATTGCGGTGCTGGGTGTTTAATTGAAACGATTGCAATTAACCCTTCACGAACATCTTCTCCAACTAATGATTCGTTTTTTAGTAAGTTATTATCTTTTCCGTATCGAGAGATAACACGAGTAAGTGAAGATCGAAGTGCTTCTTCGTGTGTTCCTCCTTCTTCGGTTCTTATGTTATTTACAAATGAATAAATTTTAGTCGAGTAAGAATCATTATAAGTAAGAGCTACTTCGACCATAATATCATTATCACTACCTTCGACATCAAAAACCGAAGATAAAATAATTTCATTTTTATCTCCATTTAAATCAATAATATAATCTTTTATTCCGCCTTCAAAATGGAATTCTTCTCTAACTTCTGTTCTTTTATCTTCTAATATTATTTTAATTTGTCTATTTAAATAAGCTAATTCTTTTAATCTTTGAGCTAAAACATCATAATCAAAAGTTGTTGTTTCTTTAAAGATTTCTGCATCTGGATAAAATGTTACTATTGTTCCTGTTTTTTCACTTGTTCCGATTTCTTCTACTTGATTATCTGGAATTCCTCGTTTATAACTTTGTTTAAAAGTTTTTCCATCTCGATTAACAATAACTTCGGTTTTTTCACTAAGCGCATTAACAACGCTAGCTCCTACTCCGTGAAGTCCACCTGAGATTTTATAACCTCCTCCACCGAATTTCCCTCCAGCATGAAGTTTAGTCATTATTGTCTCTAAAGTAGAAATTTTAGTTTTTGGGTGGATTTCTGTTGGAATTCCACGTCCATTATCTTCAACACAAATACTTCCATCTTGATTTATAATTACATTAATCGTATCAGCATAACCTGCTAGGGCTTCATCTATTGAGTTATCAACAATCTCCCAAACTAAATGATGAAGTCCTTTTTTATTTGTACTCCCGATATACATACCAGGACGTTGTCTTACTGCTTCTAACCCTTCTAATACATCAATTTGTGATGCACTATATTGACTATTATTTTGATTCATTTAGCTCCTTTATATATATATTATAGCAAAAATTCACATAATTTACTTTTTAAAACTATGTGAATTATTTATTGTGAAAATGTGAATTATTCGGTTTTATTTTTCTTTTTTTGTTATACTAATATTGAATAGGAGCGATGTGATAACAAGAATAATATGGAGTAAAATACGTGAAAATTTTGCTAAATTCACATCTAATGATTCGGCAGATTTAATCTTTGAAACTTTAGAGATTCATGAAGATGAAAAAGAAAAGAAATTAACTCTTTGTGCTGATACCCTAACATTTCTCTTATTATCAGAAAATAATTATAATTTATTTAATATTTTATGTGACGTTATTAAGAATTCAATTAAAACTAGAAAATGGGAATTATGGGATATATCATTAGAAGAATATAGCACTAACGAAAGTAAGAAAAGTAGTGTTTCTGATCGTACTAATAGATATTCTTTAAGTAAATTACAATCTAATTATTCTTTTGAAAATTATTTTTCTAAATCAGATAACTTTGAAATACTAGAAGCATCAAGATTAATAATTAATGGTGTTAAAAATAATGATATTAAGGCTAATTCCTTGTTTATTTGGGGAAATAGTGGATATGGTAAGACCCATTTAGTAAATGCAATAGGTAATGAATTATTTAATACTAATGATGGTAAATTAAATATATTATATGTTACTGGTAATAGATTTTTAGATGATTATACTTCTTCTTTTACAGGAGGTATGAATAATCTAGATAAATTTAATAAAACTTATTCTAATTTAGATGTTTTAATTATTGATGATTTTCAACAATTAGAAGAAAAAAAAAATACTCTAGATCAATTCTTTAGTATTTATGATGATATGATTCTTAGAAATAAATTAGTTATTTTTGCTGCTGATAAAAAGGTTGATGATATACTAATTAGTGATCGCATAACATCAAGAATCAAAAGTGGTTTAGTTTATCAAGTTAAAAAACCAGATATTGATACTAGAATAGAGATATTTAAATATCATGCTAATTTAAATATTCCTGGACTTGAATTTGATGAAGCAGCAATTGATATTATTGTTAGAAAATTAGATTCACCACGAGAAATTATCGGGATGATTACACAAATTCTTGTTGATAATATTGCTAAAAGATATGATTATTTTGATATAAGTAAAGCAGAAAATATTCTTAAAAGAGCTGTTAGTAAAAAGACTATTGATCAAAAAGAAATAATATCTACTGTTTGTGAATACTTTAATGTTAGTCAAAGTAATGTTTTAAAATCAGGTACTAGAGGAATGAATAAAACTGCTGGAGATTTTATTATTTATTTCTTAAGTGAAAAATTAGATTATCCTCAAAAAAAGATTGCTTCTCTTTTTGGATTAAAAGAACATTCTTCAATATCTAAACGTTTAAAAAGTTTTCAAGAAGAAGTAAAACTAAAAAATATGAAAGATTATGAAAATCTAGTTAGAAAAATAGAACAGATTTAAATGTGAACAAAAAAGATAGATAAATAAAGGATTATTTTCTATTTTCACATATTCACGCTATTATTATTATAATTATAAACTAATAAAAACTTAATTGGGATTAGGAGAAATATGAAATTTGAAATTAAAAATGAAATACTTACAAATGCAATTAATAAAGTACAAAATGGAATTAATAATCGCAATGTAATTCCAGCACTTAATGGAATTAAAATCGAATGTAGAGATAATTGTGCTTCTTTTATTAGTAGTAGACAAGACTTATCAATTAAAATGAATATAACTGAGGGAATTAATATTATTGAAGAAGGTGAAGGTGTTATTCCTGCTCATTTCTTAACAGCTATTGTTAAAAATCAAGATGGGCAATATAGTATCATTGATGTTAATGAAGATAAAGGATTAGCTAAAATTGAATCTAAAAATTCTAAGATGGAAGTTTTAACATATAATGTTAATACTTATCCAGGAATTGAATTCCACCATAATAATAAAGTTCCAATAACACTACAAACTACTACATTTAATAAAATATATAAAGCTACTAAACACTCTGCAGCGATGATTAAAGATCATCAAAGTTTAATGGGAATAAACTTTAAATTTGAAAATGGTAAGTTATCAGCTTCTAGTACTGATGCTAGAAGATTATCTATTTATAATGTTAATTTAGAACTTAATTATTCTGATAACTTTACAATTAATAAAGAATTATGTAAAATAATCAATACATTAATAGATGAAAATAAAGAATTAAAAATTTATAACTTAGGCGATTCTTTATTATTTGAATTAGAAGGTTTATATATAAAAACTGCTATAATAAAAGAAGATTATCCTGATTTAAATAAATTAATTCCACAAGATATTAACTTTAGTTTTTATGTTAATAAATTTCAAATTATTCCTATTTTAGAAAAAATAGAAGAATTAAATAAAAACTCACTATCTCCTAGTATTCAAATTGAATTTAATAATGAAATAGGATATATTAAAGCTGAATTCCCAGACTTTGGTAATATAACTGAAAGTTTTATTCCTTCAAATGTTAATGGTAAAGCAATTAGTTTTGGAGTTGATCCTAAATATTTATTACAAGCACTTAATGCTTTAGAAGATGAAGCAATTATTGTTAATGTTAAAGATGAATTATCACCAATACTGATTGAAAATATTGAAAGAAAAAATAATAAACAAGTTATTAGTCCGATTCATAAGGCATAAAAAATGGAAGTAATTTATTTTAATTTAGAAGAAAATCAAGAATATATTACTTTAGTTAATTTATTAAAGTATGAAAATATTATTAGTAGTGGTGGAGAAATAAATTTCTTAATAGATAACGAAAGTATCTTTTATAATAATCAAGTAGAAACAAGAAAAAGAAAAAAATGTTTTAGTGGTGATGAAATCATCATAAATAATGAAATTAAGATAATTATTACCTAAAAAAAAAATATTTGATATAATAACTATAGTTTTATATCGAATTTAAAAGGAGAAAAAATGGCAAATATCAAATCACAACAAAAAAGAATTAAAACAAATGAAAAAGCAAGAATGAGAAATAAAGCTCATCGTTCTGATTTAAGAACTGCAATTAAAAAAATGGAAACTTTAATTCAAGAAGATATTAAAAAAGCTGAAGAATTTTTACCAACTATTTATAAAAAAGTTGATGCTTCAGTGTCTAAAGGTATTATTCACAAAAATAAAGCAAACAGAATAAAATCAACTATTGCTAAAAAAATCGCTAATAAATAATTTATAACTAGACCTAGTATTTAGGTCTTATTTTTATAAAAGGAATTTATGAAACAACAAAATATTAGAAACTTTTCAATTATAGCTCATATTGATCATGGAAAGTCGACACTAGCAGATCGTATTTTAGAATTAACAGATACAGTTAGTAGTCGAGAGATGCGTGATCAATTACTTGATAGTATGGAGTTAGAACAAGAGCGAGGGATTACGATTAAACTTAATGCTGTGCAACTAATGTATAAAGCTAAAAATGGAGAAGAATATATTTTCCATTTAATTGATACTCCAGGACATGTTGACTTTACTTATGAAGTAAGTCGTAGTTTAGCTGCTTGTGAAGGAGCCATTTTAGTTGTTGATGCAGCTCAAGGTGTTGAAGCTCAAACTTTAGCTAATGTTTATTTAGCCATTGATAATAATTTAGAGATTATTCCAATTTTAAATAAAATAGATTTACCTAATGCTGAACCAGAAAAATATAAAAAAGAAATTGAAGATGTTATTGGTTTAGATACAAAACACTTAGTACTAACTAGTGCTAAAAATGGAATTGGAATTGAAGAGTTACTTGAAAAGGTTGTTGAAGTAATACCTCCACCTAGTGGAGATATTAATAAACCGCTTAAAGGTTTGATCTTTGATAGTTATTATGATCAATACCGAGGAGTAATGATTAGTGTTCGTATCTTTGATGGAGAAGTAAAAGTCGGAGATAAAATAAAATTCATGGCTAGTGGTAGTGAATATGAAGTCATAGAATTAGGGATTAATAGTCCAAAAGAAATAAAAAAAGATAAATTAGTAGCTGGTGAAGTAGGTTGGATTTCAGCAAGTATTAAAAATATTCAAGATGTAAGTGTTGGGGATACAATAACTCTAGCTAAAAAACCAACAGATGAACCACTACCGGGATATAAAAAACAAAAACCGGTAGTATTTTCAGGTATTTATCCAATTGATAGTTCTAAATATAATGATTTACGTGAAGCTTTAGAAAAACTACAACTTAGCGATTCTAGTTTAGAATTTGAACCAGAAACTTCTCAAGCTCTAGGGTTTGGATTTAGATGTGGATTCTTAGGATTATTACACATGGAGATTATACAAGAACGATTAGAAAGAGAATATAATTTAGAATTAATTGCAACAGCTCCTAGTGTTGTTTATGAAGTTATTAAAACAAATGGCGAAATAATTAGTGTTGAAAATCCAACTAAACTTCCAGAACCACAAGTTATCGATCAAATTTTAGAACCATATGTTAAAGCTAATATTATGCTTCCAACAGATTATGTTGGAAACATAATGGATTTATGTCAGAAAAAACGTGGTACTTATATTAATATGAATTATTTAGATGAAACGCGTGTTAATATTGAGTATGAAATGCCACTAGGAGAAATAGTATTTGATTTCTTTGACCAATTAAAATCAATAACAAAAGGATATGCAAGTTTTGATTATGATTTAATTGGCAACAAACCAAATAAATTAGTTAAATTAGATATATTACTTAATGGAGAAATTGTTGATGCCTTAGCTACGATCATGCATAAAGATTTTGCTTATGAACGAGGTAAAGCAGTAATTGAAAAATTAAAAGAAATTATTCCGCGTCAACAATTTGAAGTGCCAATTCAAGCAGCAATAGGAAATAAAATTATAGCAAGAACAAATATTAAAGCAATGCGCAAAAATGTTTTAGCTAAATGTTATGGTGGGGATGTTAGTCGTAAACGTAAATTACTGGAAAAACAAAAACAAGGTAAGAAACGAATGAAACAAGTTGGTAGTGTAGAAATTCCACAAGAAGCATTTGTTGCAGTTTTAAGTACGGAGGAATAATGTTAGTTTGTTTACTTTCTAGTTTAATTCCGTTAATTAGTTTTTTTGTCTATGTTAAATTTGTAAAAAAACAAATTAATGAACAAAGTTTTCGGGATAAAATTTATAATAATAGATTAGTTTTTGTTTATCCTTTTATCTTTTTTCTCCTACCTTTTCTTGGTTTTTTAATGGAATTAATAGAACCTGATTTTTTAGTTAATGTTATAAATATTATTACAAATCAAAAAGAAGATTTTAATTCTTTAATTACTTTTAGTTCTTATATTTTCTTAACAATAAATGTTTTAATTACCTTCTTAATCTTTTATGGTTATGGGAGAAGAAAAATATTAGTTGTTGTTGCTGGTTTAAATTTTATTAATGAAAGATTAAAAAAATCAATATCAATATCAAGAATATGTTCATTAATCATTTTTATTTTTAGTTTATTTAACTTATTTGGCATATTTCAATTGATTATAAATTTATTTATTTTAATTACAAGTCAAGATAATTTTATTCTCTACATTTATTTAGCAATAGAATGTATCAATATCTTTATTTTATTTAGTCTTGTCTTTGTAATACTAAAAAACTTTATGTTTTCTAAAAAAGTAATAAATTTACCTATGTATCAAAATACAAAAGAAAATAATAATAGTTATCAATTTGTAATAAATCCACTAACTAAAACTAAAATTCTAAGACTAACAATTTTTACTAATCAAAAAACTTATTTACCTGAAATTGGAATTAATAAAACAACGTTCTTTTATATAAGTAATCCGGTAGGTAAAAATATAAAAACAATAATTCTTGGTTATGAACAATTTATGAAATTATTTGAACAAGATATTTATTACGAAGAAGATAAAGCTTATATTGAAATAAAACCAGAAGAATTAGAATTAAAAAATTTTAAGGAGCAAAAATGAAAACAACTTTTAAATATGAAAGAATCGCAGAAGATATAAAAGAAATTTTAACTAAAACTTTAAATGAAGAAGTTGATGGTTGTGAATATGTTAGTATTACCGATGTAATTATTACTAAAGATATGTGTGATGCTAAAATTTATTTTCAAGTATTAAATGATCAAGATCTTGATTTTATTAAAGAACAAATTAAAGATAATACACATATCTTAAAAGAAAGTATTGCTACTAATTTAAAAATTAGAAAGATTCCTAATCTAATTTTTAAATATGATGATAGTTTAGATAACTATAATAAAATAGATCAATTATTAAATGAAGAAAAAGACCACTAATTTTAAATTAGTGGTTCTTTTTTATTCGATGTTCTTCTTGATTTAATTTTATGATTAGGTTAGCTAAACTATCTTTATCAATATGTTTTATATTTTCAATAATCATATCTAATCTAAATGATGTGATATTAAGTAATGATTCAATACTTAATTTTTTATATTTATATAATAATATTTTAACTAAATAAAAAGTTGATATTTGTTTTTGTAAAAATGTAAGTAAACCAATTTCATCAAAATCTTGTTCTAATAATTGTTTTCCTAATCTGTTTGCTAGACTATTTTGTTTATTAACAACTAGTTTTACTAAATCAAAAGCTTGGGCATTTTGTGTTTTATAACTACACTGATTAACAACATCAACAGTTATATTATTAGTTAATATTGATAACTTATTTAATTCATTTATAATTAATGTTTCTTTTTTATCTAAGTTAAAAATAAGTAAGTTAAGTGCTTCTTCTTCTATGTTAATATTTAACTTTTCTATTGTTTGATTAATAATATCAACTTTATCAAATTGTTTTTCTTCAATACTAAAGTCTTTAATATAATCTAGTATTTCTTCACTTATATTTTTTACAACCATTACTTTATTATTATCTAAAGCATCAATAAATATTTTTAAATCATTAGTTAAAATACCAGCAAATAATTCTTCTTGATCAATAATTAAATATTTGTTATCTTGTTTAAATAAAGAGATTGAATTTATTTGATTATAAATTTCTTTAATATTATCAATATTTAAATACAGGATTTCAAAATCAATGAAATCTTGTTTTATAAAATTTAGATGATCATAACTTTTTATTTGTATAAACTTTCTCATACCTATATCTTATCATAATTACTTAAAGTCTGAGATTAAAATATTTCCATCAACATTAGTTTGATAGATTTTAATCTCTAATTCCTTTAGTCTATTTACAACATCAGGGTGCGGATGCTTATACATATTATTTTTACCGCAACTAATAATTGCTACTTTAGGATTAATTACTTTAAGTAAATTAATATTACTACTAGTTTTAGAACCATGGTGGGCTACTTTTAAATAATCTATATTTCTAATTAATTTATTATTAATTAATTCTTCTTCTCTTTGTTCTTCAATATCTCCTGTTAATAAAAATTTAGTTTTTTTAATTTCTAATAAAACAACTAAGGAATTATTATTTGCTTTTTCATATATCTTTTTAGGAGGAATTAAATTAAATTTAAAACTACCAAAATTAAAACTTGTATCTTTTTTAATTATTCTATATTTATAATCACTATTTATATCACTAGAAACAATATTCTTAATCTTAAAAGTTTTTACTAAAGAATCTGTGTTAGCACAATGATCATCATCAAAGTGGGTAATAATTAAACAATCAATTTTACTTATTCCTTGATAATGAAGATACTTAATAACTTCGTTTTTACTATCAACATTTCCTGTATCAATTAAAATATTATTTTTCTTAAAATTAGTTGAAACTAAAATACTATCCCCTTGATTAACATCAATAAAACTAATAAAATTATTATCAATGTTTCTTGGATTTACACATATTATAACTAACAACAAATAAAAATATTTGCTTTTTTTAATTGTTATTAATTTATAAATTAAATAACTGATAAGACTTAAAATAAAAATCGACATAAAACCAACAACAATATTTAAATTACTCATAATATTTAAACCATTAAGTAAAGAGTTGTAGATAAAATAAATAATTTCATCAACAACACTTAACTTTGTAAAAAATAACAACCAACAAAGAGGTAATAAAATAACCGTAATAATTGGAATAACAAATAAATTAATTAACGGAGTAAATAAATTTATTTGATAACTAGTATTTATTACTAGCGGTATTCCAATTATAAATAAAAACCATGATAATCTAAATTCTTTATTTTCTTTAATAAGTAATAAAGAGTATGTAATAAAAAAAGAAAGTATTGCTCCAAGATTATAAATTAAAAAAGGATTTAATATAAGTAAAATTAAAACTAAATAATTTAATATTTTAATTTTACTTATATTATAAAAACTACTAATATTATTTGTTATTACACTTCGAAATATAGGAATGTTTTCGCCAGCAAGAAAAAAATAGATGCTAGAAAAAACCAAAGTTATATATTTAGAAGTCTTTTTGGTTAGTTTTAAAATTAAACAAATTATTTTTATTAAACTAAATAAAAATATAACATGCATTCCTGAAACAGAAAAGATATGAATGATTCCTGTTGTTTGAAATAACACTTTATTTTCATCACTAAAATCTTTATCACCAAAAACAAGTGCATTATAAATTTCTTTACTTTTAAAATTATTATTAATTTCCTTTTCTCGATAACTTCTTAGTTTTGCTAAAAAAGAATTATTATTAATTAACTCTACTTCTTCTACTTCTATTTGTTTAAAAATTAAATTAGAAGCATAATATTTTTTCGTATCAAAACTAGATGGATTTAACCATCTATTTTCAATGCTGCTTACTTCTTTTACCCTAGCTTTTAATGTTGTATTGTAATTTATTTGTTTATTTAGTTTTGTTTTTATTTGGTATTTTTGGTGATCAATTAAGCCTATAAAACTTGTATTATAATCACTATGATTTAAATTACTAATCACTTTTATTTTCACAACTTCTCCATTTTTAATTTCACCCTGGTTATTAAAAATAAAGTTTTGATGTGAAATCAAAAGTAAAGTTAGTAAAACAAAAAGTAGTTTTGTTCTACTTTTGGTAAACAAATAAATTCCAAAAAATGGAACGTAAAATAAACTAACTAAGAAAAATAAAAAATTAAGAATTAACATTAAACTGTGATTTTGTCTTTAATCTTGTTAAATAGATTGTTACTTATTCCTTCAACATTAACAATATCTTCGATCTTAACAAATGGGTTGTTTTTGCGATACTCAACAATAGCATTTGCTTTACTCTCACCAATACCTGAAAGAGTAGTTAATTCATTAACACTAGCGGTGTTAATGTTAATTAAATCACCATTACTACTATCTACACTACATCCTTCTTCTTTACTTGGAATAATAATTTCTTGATAAGGAATAACGACTTGAGCAAGATTTAAACAATCGGTGTTGGCATTAACTAATCCACCGGCTAATTCGATTGCTTGGTTTAAATAAGAACCATAAGCAATCGAATAAACGCCAGGATTTTTAACTGCTCCTTTAATGTGAAAAACGATTGTATCTAAATCGTTAGTTATTGTTTCTTCATTAATAATATCGCTTTGTTCTACTTCTTCTTTTACTTCTTTTTCTTTACTAAAAAAGTTAGTAACAAAAAGAACCAAAAGAATACACCCGATAATAATTATCTTTTTCATTTTTTCTCCCTTCACTATTGTTAGACCCCTTTTTTAAAAAAAATTGCAAAAAACTTGACAAAAAAATTTTTTTGTGCTATACTATTAAAGTACTTAAAGTGTGGAAGCACCTTGAAAACTAAATAGACATGTACCTTGTCAATTAATTTGAGTTCAAGATAAACTTTAATTTTTACTGAGAGTTTGATCCT
>DEQD01000016.1 GCA_002359095.1 Caryophanales bacterium UBA3375 | reverse complement strand
CAAATTTTCACTCAGTGCTATTTTCATCCTCTTTTATTTCTAAATCATACATTTTAGCTAAACCACCAAGAGATGTTTCGCGATAATTACTATTTAAATCTTTTCCTGTTTCATACATTACTTTAACAATTTGGTCAAAACTAAAAGTATGTTGTTTAATACTACTAGCATATTTACTAGCCATATATGCTTTTACAACTCCCATAGCATTACGGTTAATACATGGAAGTTGTACATAACCAAGAACAGGATCACAAGTAAGTCCTAATTGGTGTTCTAAACCAATAACTGCACTACATTCAATTTCATCAACATCTTTACCTTCAAAATAAGAGATTAGAGCAGCTCCCATACTAGTAGCACTACCTACTTCAGCTTGACAACCAGCTTCAGCCCCAGAAATAGAACCATTATGACGAATTAGTGTACCAAGTAAGCCTGCTAGTGCTAAACCTCTAATGATTTTGTTATGATTTAAATTCTTGTTTTTCTCATAAAAGTAAATAATAGCTGGGATAATTCCACAAGCTCCACAAGTAGGAGCGGTAACGATTTGTCCACCACTAGCGTTTTCCTCACTAACAGCTTGGGCATAACTACTTAGCATTAATTCTTTAGTATCAGCATATCTATTCATTGTTTTAGCTTGACGTTTTAGTTTTAATTTACCTGGTAAAACTTCTTCATTAGAAGATAAACCACGATTTACACTATCAATCATGGTGTTATAAACGTCTTCTAGATGTTTATCTAAATCGGTTTCTGTTTTAAACAGATAGTCAATGATATCCTCAACACTACCTAATTGTTTAAATTCATTAAATGTAGTTAAACTATAAGTATTGCTATCATCATTATCATCACTTGGTAGTTCCTTAATAATGATATCTCCACCACCAATTGAGATAATGTGCCAGATAATAACTTCGTTATTATCTAAGTTTATTTCAAACTTAAATGTATTAGCATGATCCTGTTTTGTAGTATAGTCAAATTCAATATTACAAGCAATGGGATCAAGTGTTTTTTTAATTACTTTATCTGTTAAGTGTCCTACTCCAGTTAGAGCCAAAGAACCATATAAAGTAACATTTATATCTTTTATATTATTATATTTTTTCTTAGCAAGTAAACATGCTTGCTCTGGTCCCATAGTATGTGAAGAACTAGGTCCATAACCAATTTTATATAAGGTTTTAATCGACTTCATTTATTTCCTTTCAACCTTTATTATACCAAAATAAGAAGTGATATTTTGGTATAATAAAGTATGAAATAAATGATTATTGTAGGAGAAAATTTGCAAGATATAATAAATAATTATAGTAACAAACAACCAATTATCGTAATTGATAGTGGACTTGGTGGAATAAGTATAGGTAAAGAAATATATGCTAAATTAGATAAAGAAGATATTATCTGTATAAGTGATATTAAAAACGTTAGTTATGGTAATAAAAGTAAAAGAGAGATATTAAAATTAATTAATAACTTAATTAAAGTCATTAATAATTTTAATCCTAAAGCAATAGTAATTGGATGTAATACAATTGATGCAATTGGTGGAGAAAAGATAGCTGATGAATTTCATCAAATACCAGTTTATCAAATAATAGGACTTAGTAGCAAAACTGCTATTAAAGAAACATTAAATAAAAAAATAGCAGTCTTTGCTACTAATGCAACAATTGAAGAACAAAGTTATATGTATCGTTTAATTGGTCACTTACCAGATTTAGAAGTATATGGTATTTGTTGTGATGAATTAGCGACATTAATTGAAAAAGGTGATTTTAAAAATAAAATGATAGATGAAGAAATTAAAATGGGATTAGATTTAGATTTTGATACTTTAATATTAGGTTGTACTCACTACCATTTAATTAATCATAAATTTAAAAAATACTACCCTGATGTAAATATAATTGATTCTTCAACTGTTTTAGTAGACCATGTTGTAAAACAGATACCTGTTTTAAACAATGGTAAAGAAAACGTTGAAGGAAGTTTTATGGTACTTTCTTCAGATACTAGTGATGATACAATAAATCGTATTGATCAAGTATTAGAAGATATTGATTATACGATTAATAAGTTTTAATAATGTCTATCATTGTGTAAAGTGCCCCGCTTTCTGGACAGAGAAAAGGGGCGTTTTTCATATCAAATTCGAAAAAATCATTAAAACTTTATCAAAAATTTACTACTACTACTACTACTACTACTATTATGTTATAATAGGAATTGGAGGGGTAAAAATGAAAGGAAAAGGTAAATATGAAAAAGTTTTTAAGTTTAAGTTTATTCGTTTTAGCTTTATTACCAGTTAATGGTTTATTAAGCTATGCTCAGGAAGTTGTTACTCCTGAAACTAATTTGCCTGAAGGTTCTACAACTGAAGTACCAGGAACTGAAGAAGGTAATGAAGAAACAGTTCCTCCAACTGAGGAAGGAACTCAAGAAGCAGGAGAAGAACAAGCACCTTCAACTAAAGGTGATGAAGAAGGAAATACTCCTGAAACACAAACAACTAACACTTACAAATTAGTTGCTAACAACTTCATGGTTAACGTAAGTGAATTACCAGAAGTTAATGGAAGTGATCAAACTTGGCCAGAAGAAATGGTAATGTATGCAAACCCTAGTCTAGTTGAAAAAGATGCTAATGGTGAATTTATTGGATTACCAGAAGGTGTTCAATATAGTATTCTTGGTAGCTATGATGGTAAACTTATTACTAGTGAAGGTAAATATGGTTTAACAATTATCGCTGAATACAATGATCCTAATGTGAGTAATGGATTACCTATACATGTTGAAGGTAATATTATATTAACTGTAGTTAGTGATGATGTATTTATTGACAGCAGTCACGTTGCTGGAATTCAAACTACAACTAAGGAAGTTGTAATGACTCCAGATCAAGTTAAAGCAAGAATGGAAAACTGGAAACCAGTTACAGAAATCAACAGCGTTAAATATGATGCTGAAGTAATGGTTGAAGATTTATTTGGTGCTAAAGTAATTGGTGCTGGAAATGATGTTCTTGACTCTGAATTAGTAATGGGTGTTAAAAACATAGAAGAAATTTCAGGAATTCTACATGGTACAGAAGGTACATACAACATTCAAGTTGGTGTAGGTGTATCTGAAGCAGGAAATGCTCAAGAAGAAGGTACTGTTGAAGGAGCTCAAACTAGAGTAGTAGGTGATTTTGAAACTTTAACTTTAGTAATTACAAATAACGTGCCAAATACACCATCTAACCCAACTCCGGAAGTTCAATCAGAAGCTGGAACAGGTGTTAACACAAGTGTTAACACAGGTGTTAACAACACTACAATGGCATTATTAGCGATTGCTACTATTGCAAGTGTTGCTTTAATCTTAAACAGAAGAAAATAATTAATTTTTATACTGTAAACTAAGATGTTGGAAATCCAACATCTTTTTTAATGAAAAATCCAAGTACAATAGTACTCCTAGCAAGAGGTAGTTAATGAAACTGCACAAACAGATTCTAAGAAAGAAGAAGTTAAAACTTCATCTACTAGTAATCTAGTAGTTTTATTAACTGTTATTGTTGGATATTTTTTATTATTAATTAATAGAAGAAAATAGTTTAAATAAGTATGTAGTTAAATTCTTAGCATATGACTACATACTTTTGTCAAGTAAAAGCGAAAATG
>DEQD01000004.1 GCA_002359095.1 Caryophanales bacterium UBA3375 | reverse complement strand
GATTGATGATCATAGTCATGACGGGATATCTAGAAATCCTAGATTCCCAGCAACAGAAGAACAGAAACGTAGACATTCCTATAGCTGTTTCTATGTAGACCAACTAAAATACGTAGTCAAGAAACAAAAACATTTAACAAATTCTGCTAAAAAATCAGTTGACATTATTTAAGACATTTTCGCTTTTACTTGACAGCATAAATTATATTTATATGTTGTTTTTTTGACAAATACAATAATAAATGATATAATAAATATGAAAAGCCAAAGACAGTAGGTGTTTAAATCCTACCGAGGTACACTATTTTATTGTACACTGCATGGCTTTTGTCATGCTTTTTTTGGTAAAAGATTGAAAGGAGGCTAATATGAGTCAAGAAGCTATCTTAAGAAAACAACAAGAAGTGAGTGAAATAGTTGAGAAAATTAATAACTCAGTTGCTACAGTTGTAGTAGAATATGCTGGATTAACAGTAGAAGAAATTAAAGATCTACGTTCTCAATTAAGAGCTGAAGGTGTTGAATTAAAAGTAATTAAAAATAACATTTCTTCTCGTGCTTTTAAAGAAGCTAACTTTGAAGAAATGCAAGATTACTTAAAAGGTCCTTGTGCTGTTGCTTTTAGTGCTGATGATGTTACAGCTGCTGCTCGTGTTTTATACAACTTTAGTAAAGAACACGAAGTGTTAAAATTAAAAGCTGGAACTATGGAAGACAGTTTTGCTGATGAATCTCAAATTAAAGAGTTAGCATCACTTCCAAGCAGAGAAGGATTATTATCTATGTTACTTTCTGTATTACAAGCTCCAATGCGTGGTCTTGCTCAAACTTTATCTCAAGTTGCTGAGCAACAACCAGCTGCGGAAGCACCTAGTAGTGAAGAACCTACAGCTGAAGCAGCTGTAGAAGAAATTACAGAAGCTACTGAGGAAGTAAAAGAAGAAACAACTACAGAAGAAAGTAGTGAAGAATAATAAATAAAAATATAAAGGAGTTAAAATGGATACAACTAAATTTATTGAAGAAATTAAAAAAATGTCAGTTTTAGAATTAAACGACTTAGTTAAAGCTATCGAAGAAGAATTTGGAGTTAGTGCTGCTGCACCTGTTGCAGTTGCTGGTGCTGCTGGTGATGCAGGAGATGGTGCTGCTGATGGTGGAAACAAAGATGTAGTATTAACATCTGCTGGTGATGCTAAATTAGGTGTTATTAAAGTAATTAGAGCAATTAACGCTGAATTAGGATTAAAAGAAGCTAAAGAATTAGCTGATAACGGTGGAGTTGTTAAAGCTGGTGTTCCTGCTGATGAAGCTAATGAGTTAAAATCTCAATTAGAAGAAGCTGGTGCAAGCGTAGAATTAAAATAATAGCTTATGAAGATACCTTTTGGTATCTTCTTTTTTATTAAATCGCCTTATTATAGAAGATTTTATAGGTAAATAAGCTAAAAAATTAGTATAATAAAATTAAGAATAATAAGGAGTTTTAATGGAGATTAATTCAATTATTTTGTGTGCAGGTAAAGGTACTAGAATGAAGAGTGAATCGCCTAAAGTAATTCAAAAGATTTTAGGTTATGAGATGGTAAATCATGTATTAAATACTCTTAATTTAGCTGGAATTAAGAATAACACATTAGTGGTAGGGTATAAAAAAGATGAAGTAATTGAAGTTATTGATGGATTTAAAACTAATTTTGTTGAACAAAAGCAACAATTAGGAACAGGTCATGCAATTAAAGCATGTAAACCATCTTTTAAAAATAAAAAAGGCTTAACTATTGTTGTTTGTGGAGACACACCGTTAGTGCGTCCAGAAACATTTAAAAAGTTAGTTAAAAAACATCAACGAGATAAAAACGCGATGACGATTTTATCTGCTAATGTTGAAGATCCAACGGGATATGGTCGTGTTGTAAGAAATGATGTTAATAGTGTTGATGCTATTGTAGAAGAAAAAGATGCAAATGCAATTGAAAAACAAATTAAAGAAATAAATTCAGGTATTTATTGTTTTGATACTAAATTATTGTTTAAGTACATTGATAAAATAAAAAATAAAAATAAACAAAAAGAATATTATTTAACGGATTTAGTAGAGTTATTTAATAAAAATAATTTAAGAGTATCTGCTTATAATATTGATGATGTTAATGAGATTAAAGGTGTTAATGATTTAGTAGCATTGGATGAAGCTACTAAGATCTTACAAAAAAGAATTAATACCCAATTACAATTAAGTGGTGTTAAGATTGTAGATCAATCTTCAACATATATTGGTCCTAAGGTTAAGATTCAACCAGGAACAGTGATTGAACCAAATAATGTTATTTATGGTAATACTAAAATTGGTAAGGATAATAAGTTGAATCAAGGTAATACAATTATAGATAGTACTATTAATGATAATAATATTATAGGTCCTAATGCTCATATTCATACTAATAGTAAGATTGGAAGTAATTGTAAAGTAGGAAACTTTGTAGAAGTTAAAAATACTAAGATTAAAGATAACTCTAAAGCAGCACATCTTACTTATTTAGGAGATACTGAAATTGGTAAGAATGTAAATGTCGGTTGTGGGGTAATTACTGCAAATTATGATGGGGTTAATAAACATAAAACAATCATTAGAGATAATTGTTTTATTGGAAGTAATGTAACATTAATAGCTCCAATTGAAATTAAAAAAGATTGTTTAATTGCAGCAGGATCTACAATTAGTTTAGATACTATACCTAAAGATAAATTAGTAATTGCTAGAAGTAGAGAAGTAATTAAAAATAGAAAAAGAAAATAGGGGATAATATGAATTCACAAAACAATAATGATAATTTACGTTTATTTGCATTAAATTCTAATAAAGAGTTAGCACAAAAAGTAGCAGATTGTTTAGGGGTTGAACTTTCTCGTAGTGAAGTTAAAAGATTTGCTGATGGGGAAATTCAAATTGATATTGAAGATAGTGTGCGTAATGATGTAGTGTTTGTTATTCAATCAACATCTAAACCAGTTAATGATAATATTATGGAATTATTAGTATTTATTGATGCGCTAAAAAGAGCAAGTGCTAAAGAAATTAACGTTGTGATTCCATACTATGGATATTCACGTCAAGATCGTAAATCAAGAAGCCGTCAACCGATTTCAGCTAAACTAGTAGCAAATATGCTACAAGTAGCAGGAGCTGATCGTATTATCGCTCTTGATTTACACGCATCTCAAATTCAAGGTTTCTTTGATATTCCAACAGATCACTTAACATCACTGTTATCTATTAAAAAATATATTGAAAACAATATTGGTTTAAGTGATGATTTATTAGTAGTATCTCCAGATCATGGAGGAGTTAAACGTGCTCGCAATATTGGTAAATTAATTAATGCACCAATTGCAATTTTAGATAAACATCGTCCAAAACCAAATGAGGCAGAAATTACTGCTATCATCGGAGAAGTTAAAGATAAAACTTGTATTATTGTTGATGATATTGTTGATACAGCAGGAACTTTAACAGCAGGAGCGCAAGCATTAATTGATAATGGTGCTAAAGAAGTATATGCAATCTGTGTTCATGGAGTATTATCTGATCCGGCAATAGAAAGAATTAGTGCCTCACCAATAAAAAAATTAGCTATTACTGATACGATTCAGTTACCTAGTGAAAAACAAGTTGATTGTATTGATGTAATTAGTGTTGCTGAAATTTTAGCTGATGCAATTAAAAACGTATATAATGGTGAAAGTATTTCTCACCTGTTTGGAGGGAACTAGGATGAAACTAATCGTTGGGTTAGGAAATCCAGGAAGTAAGTATGATAATACTCGCCATAATATTGGTTTTATGGTACTTGATCATTTTGCTAAGACTTATAATATTGATTTTAAATTAGATAGTAAGTTTAATGCTGAATTAGCTCAAAGTAATATTAATGGTGAAAAAGTATTATTATTAAAACCACATACATTTATGAATTTAAGTGGAGAGAGTGTTATTAAAGTAATAAATTATTATGGTATAGATAAAGAAGATTTATTAGTAATCCATGATGATATGGCAATTAACTTTAATAAAATTATTTTTAAATTTAATTCTAGTAGTGGGGGACAAAATGGAATTAAAAATATTATAAAACATTTAAAATCCCAAGAGTTCTTACGGATTAAATTCGGGATTTTAAATGAATATAAAAAAGATGCTAATTCATTTGTGTTAGGAAAATTTAACCAAGATGAATTACAAGAGTTAAATAACTTATATCAATTAACTGATAATATGATTCTTGATTTTATTAGTGGAAGTAGTAATCAAGAATTGATGAACAAATATAACTAGGAGATAAATGAGTACAGCTATTGAGTTTAAACATGTATGTAAGAAGTTTGGTAACTTCTATGCAAACAAAGATATTACTTTTAGTGTAAAAAAGGGAGAAATCCATGCTCTACTAGGTGAAAATGGAGCAGGTAAATCAACATTAATGAATTTACTATTTGGAGTTTATAATCTAGATGGTGGAGAAATTTTAATTAATGGAGAAGTAGTTCATATTAAAAATCCTAATGAAGCTAGTAAGTATAAAATTGGAATGGTACACCAACATTTCCAATTGGTAGATACTTTTAGTGTTGCCCAAAATGTAGTTTTAGGTAATGAAATAACTAAAGGTATTAGTTTAGATGAAAAAACAACAATTAAAAAAGTTCAAGAAGTAATTGATAAATATAACTTCGATTTAAAAGCTACAGATATTGTTGCTAACTTAACAGTTGGGCAACAACAAAAAGTAGAGATTTTAAAAATGTTATTTATTGATGCTAATTATTTAATCTTTGATGAGCCTAGTGGAGCATTAACTCCACAAGAAACCCATGAGTTATTAAAAATTATGAAGAATTTACAATCTCAAGGTAAAACGATTATTTTAATCACTCATAAGCTAAATGAAATTAAAGAAGTAGCAGATCGTTGTACTGTTATCCGTAAAGGTGAAAGTATTAAAACAGTAGATGTTAAAACTACTAGTAATGAAGAGTTAGCAAATTTAATGGTAGGTGAAGCTGTTAACTTTAACATTGATAAACCTAACATAACACCAGGTGGTGTTAAGTTAGAACTTAAAAGTGTTAGTGTAGGAAATAAAGTTAAAGATGTTAGTCTTAAATTAAGAGCAGGTGAAATCCTGGGGATTGCTGGAGTTGATGGTAATGGTCAAACTGAATTAGTTGAAGCAATCATGGGATTTAGAAAAGTAACTAATGGTAGTGTAATAGTTAATGGTGTTGATATGACAAACAAATCAACACGCGAACTTAATGATGCAAAAATTGGTTATGTACCTCAAGATCGTCATGAAGATGGTTTAGTACTTGATTTTGATTTAGGATTAAATGCTGTACTTAAAGAATATTATAAACAACCATATTCAAAAGGACAATTACTTGATTACAATGCAATTAAAGATTATGGACATAGATTAATTGATAACTTTGATATTCGTTGTAATGATGGAGTTGACTCAATTGTTCGTGGTATGAGTGGTGGTAACCAACAAAAATTAATTATTGGTCGTGAGTTTAGCCAAGATCCAGAAATATTGATTTTAGTCCAACCAACTCGTGGTGTTGATGTAGGTGCAATTAGTAATATTCATAAAATGATTATGCAAGAGTTAGAAAAAAACAAAGCAATTTTATTAGTATCATTAGAACTAGATGAAATTATGCAATTAAGTGATCGTATTGCTGTAATGCATGATGGTGAAGTAATGGGTGTAGTTAATAAAAATGAAACTAATGAAAATGAAATTGGTTTAATGATGGCTGGAATGAGAGGTGAAGGTAATGAATAAGATATTTAATAATTTAAAGATACCAGTAATATCAGTACTTATTGGTTTAGTAATTGGTGGGATTATCTTATTTTTATCTGGATATAATCCAATTACAGGTTATATTGATATGATCACTTCAACTTTTAGTCCTGGTCAAAATGGGAAGTTTGTTAATTTAGCTGATGTAGTTAATACAGCTATTCCTTTAATGTTATGTGGGTTTTCTATTGCTTTTGCATATAAAGTAGGATTATTTAACATTGGTGCTGAAGGACAATTTATGGTCGGGATGATATGTGCGATCTTTGTAGGGACACTACAAGTACCAGAACAAATTGCCTTCTTACATCCAATCTTAAGTATGTTAGCTGGAGTAGTTGGTGGTGCTATATGGGGATTAGTACCAGGAGTACTTAAAGCAGTGTGGAAGGTAAATGAAGTAGTAGTATCTATTTTAATGAACTTAATAGCAATAAAAGGAATTGATGTTATTATTCAAAAATGGTTTCATCATGCTGAAAAATCTACCTTTACACCAAGTATTCAAGAAAGTAGTAAAATCTTTATTTTTAATTCGGAATTTACAATGGGAATATTTGTAGTTATTATTGTTGCTTTACTTTTTAGTTTTATTTATAAAAAAACTAAATTAGGTTATGAATTAAAAGCAGTAGGATACAATCCTCGTGCTAGTAAATATGCTGGAATTAATGATAAGAAAAGAACAATTCAAACACTTGTTATTGCTGGTGCAATTGCAGGAATTGCTGGAGCAATCTATGGACTTGAATTAGGAGAATATTCAACTAATGGTTCACAACTTAACTATGGATTTAACGGAATAGTTGTTTGTATGTTAGGTAATGTAAGTGCAATTGGAACTATTATTTCTGGATTCTTAATTGCCTTGTTTAGTGTAGGTGCTAAGTTTATTCATATTAACTTAGAAGCACAAATTGGAGATATTATTGTTGCAGTAATCTTTATTTGTTCTGCTGTAGGAATGGTAATTAGTCAAAGAAGAAAAAATAAAGGAGATAAATAATGGAAAATATAAATAGTATTTTATTAACAACATCAATATCAACTGTATTCATTGCTACTCCTTTATTATTAACTTCAATAGGTGGATTATTTAGTGAAAAATCTGGTGTTATTAACATCGGACTTGAAGGGATGATGATCTTTGGTGGTTTTGCTGGAGCAATGGTTATGCCAATGTTGGTAAAATCAATGGATTGGTATTTAGTCTCTTTAATAGGTATTATTGTAGGAATGCTAGGAGCAATGTTACTAGGATTATTACATGCAGTATTATCAATTAAATTTAAAGTAAATCAAATAATTTCTGGTACAGCAATTAACATGCTTGCTCCAGCAGTTGCTTTCTTTACAATTAAAATGGTTTATGGTTCTTATGAAACACCACGTATTAATATGAACTCAGGAAGTATTAGTTTAGGTGCTGGTTCAAATTTATCATATAACCAATTATTTGTCGTAGTACTTGCAATTTTAGTTTTCTTAGCTAGTGTATTTATATTTAAGAAAACTAAATTTGGACGTCACATTATAGCTGTTGGACAAAATCCAAAAGCAAGTGCTACAGCCGGAATTAATGTTAATAAATTAAGATTTATCTCAGTACTAATTTCTTCAGCATTTGCAGGATTTGGTGGAGTTAGTATGGTGTTATTAATTGAATCTAAATTATCAGCAACATTAATTACAGGTTATGGATTCTTAGCTATGGCAATCTTAATCTTTGCTGGTTGGAAACCAGTTAAGTGTATGGTTGGTGCAATTCTATTTGGATTATTTAATGCAATCCAACCAGCACTATCTAGATTAGTTGGAAGTAACAATCCAGAAATTGCTGGAGTGATTGAATTGTTTACGCAAATCGGTCCATATATTATAGCAATTATTTTATTAGTATTATTTTCTAAAAATGCACGTTCGCCTAAAGCGTTAGGTACAAATTATGATAAAGAAGAAAGGTAGTTATGCAAATCACAAGTATTGATCCAAATAAATTAAGTAGTGCGATTAAACAATTTTATGATATTAAAATTAAGCATCTTGATAAAATTGTCTTCTTTCAAATGGGAGACTTTTATGAGATGTTTTTTGAAGATGCAATTTATATGGCAAATACTTGTGATTTAGCACTAACTACTAAAGGAGCGGGATTAGAAGAAAGAATCCCAATGGCTGGTATCCCTCTTAGTCAATTAAATGAATATGTTAAGATGGTACTTGAAGATAATCACAAAGTTGTATTAGTGCAACAAGGTGAGATTGGTGATAATAAAATTATGACCAGAAACATTACTAAGATATTTAGTTCAAGTAATTTCTTAGAAGATGGAAGTGATAACCGTTATGTTGGTGCTTTTTATGAGCACCAACATAACTACTATTTAGCTTATGGGGATATCACTACTGGTAGTATGTATCATACTAGTAGTGATGATTATTACTTACTTATTAATGAAATCAATACTAATAATATTTTAGAAATTATTAATATAAATGATAGTATTAAAAATGTTAAAGATATTGATGAAAAGATTGAAATTATTAATGTAGTTAATATGGATGTTGTAAGTAAAGGTATAGAAGTTGTTGATAATGAATTAATTAAATATATTAAAGAAATTAATTGTGGATGTGTAGATCATTTACAACAATTTGAATATGTTAATTTAGAAGATACATTAATTATGAATGCTTATACACAAAAAGCATTAGAATTAACAACAAATCTTTATGATAACGACGAAGCAACATTATTTTATTATTTAAATCACACTCATACAGCTATGGGTAAAAGATTACTTAAAAATAACATTATTAATCCCTTAGTTAATCAAGAAAAGATTAACTATCGTTTAGATAATGTTGATTTCTTTTTAAATAATCAATTACTACACAATCAAGTAATTGATTATTTAAAAGGTATTTATGATATTGAAAGAATTGTAGCTCGAATTAGTGATAATACAATTTTGCCTAAAGATATAATCCAACTTAAAACTTCATTAATTAATATTAAGAAAATTTATGATGTGATGAAACACAGTGATATTAAAATGTTAGACAAAATTACTTCTTTATCTGATGTTGCTAAAATCATTGAATATTTAGATACTATGATTTTAGAAGAACCTAATTTAACATTAAAAGAAGGTAATGTAATTAATCATAATGTAAATGAAGAGTTAGATGAATTAAGAATGCTTAAAAATAATTCTAATCAATGGTTTAAAGATTATGAAGAAGAACAAAAAAATTTAACTGGTTGTAAAAATTTAAAAGTTAAATATAATCGAGTGTTTGGTCATTATATTGAAATTCCTAATGGTAGTTTAGATTGTGTTTTAGATAATTATGTTGAAAAACAAACACTAGCTAATGCTAAACGTTTTGTAACAACGGAACTTCAAGATGTAGAACAAAAACTACTTACAGCAAATGATAAGATTGTAAAGATTGAGAGTGAAATTTTTGACGAGGTTAAAAATTTCATCCACAAAGAAATAAGTAACATTATTCATTATGCTAAAGTTATTAGTGAAATTGATTTTTATCAAACACTAGCTTATGTTGCAACAAAAGATATGTTAACTAGACCGGTCTTTAATAATGAAGATAAATTCATTATTAAAGATGGATTTCATCCAGTTATCAAGAAGTTAGTTGATAACTATATTGTTAATGATACAGTTTTAGATAATGATAAAAATATTATGCTTATTACTGGACCTAATATGAGTGGTAAGTCTACTTATATGCGACAAACAGCTTTAATCGTTATTATGGCTCAACTTGGTAGTTATGTTCCAGCTAGTAGAGCTAACTTAAGTATAGTTGATAAAATCTTTACGCGTATTGGTGCTAGTGATGATAGCTTTAAAGGTAATTCAACATTTATGGTAGAGATGGAAGAATCTTCAGTTGCTTTAAGTCAAGCAACTAAAGATTCATTAATCTTATTTGATGAATTAGGACGTGGTACTTCTACTTATGATGGGATGAGTTTAGCTGCAAGTATCCTAGAATACATTAATAATGAAGTAGGCTGTAAAACAATGTTTTCAACACACTATCATGAGTTAATTGATTTAGAAAATAGTTTAGATAAATTATTTAATGTTCATGTTAAAGCAGTAGAAGAAAATGGTCATATTACTTTTATGCATAAAGTAATTGATGGTGGTGTTGAAAAGAGTTATGGTATTTTAGTTGCTAAGTTAGCCAAATTACCAACTGAAGTTATTATTAGAGCTAATGATTATTTAAATTATTTTATGTCTAATAATAAAAGTAGTGATAAAATAGAAGTAGTAGAAACTAAAACAGATAAAAGACTAGAGAAGTTAGAGATTATGCTACATCAAGTAGATCCACTTGATGTAACACCAAGAGAAGCACTAGATTTATTAATAGATATTAAAGAAATAATAAAGGAAGATAATGATTAAAATTAATTATTGTCGTAAATGTCATGATGCTAAGCGGTTAAAAAATATTGATGAAGTAATTAAAGATATTACTAATATTGTTAATCGTGATGATGTAGAAGTAACTCAAAGATGTGCTAGTTTTTGTGGTCCTGGTAAAAAGAAATATTTTGTTACTATTGATGGTGATGATATTATTGAAGCAGATACTTATGAACAATTATTAATAAATTTAAAGGAGTATTATGAGAATTAGAGATGTAATTCATGGTGATATTGATATTAATGAAGATATCTTTATTGATTTAATTGAAACTAAAGAATTTCAACGTTTACGCAATATTAAACAAATAGGACTTAGTTATGTTTCTTTTCCAACAGCAGAACATAGTCGTTTTTCTCATAGTATTGGTGTTTATCATCTAGCTACTAGAATGATTGAAGTGTTAGAAAATAAAACTAATATTGATTTAGATGATAGTGATTGTTTATCATTACGTATTGCTTGTTTATTACATGATGTTGGACATGGGGCTTTTTCCCATACTTCAGAAGAGTTTTTTGGTTTTAATCATGAACAATATTCAATTGATATTATTAAAAGTAGTGATACGCAAATTAATCAAGTATTAAATAAATATAACCCTAATTTAATTGATACAGTAGTTAGTTTTATTAAAAAAGATCATCCGCACAACATCCTAAATGAAATTCTTAGTGGTACGGTGGATGTTGATAGGATGGATTATTTACTAAGAGATAGTTATTTTGCTGGTGTTAAATATGGTGAGGTAGATATTGATCGGTTATTTAATGTAATTGATATTAAAGAGAATCAATTAGTATTTCATGAGAAAGGGTTAAAAGCTGTAGAAGACTTTATTATGTCACGTTATAATATGTTTTCTCAAGTGTATTTAAATAAAAAAGCACTAGCATATGAAGTATTAGTTCGTGAGATTTTGGCTGAATTAAAAAAACTTAGTACTACTAACTTAGCACAACTACCAAATGGAGTTAATAAACTATTACCTTTCTTTAACAATCAAGTAAGTGTTAAAGATTACTTATTAGTTGATGATATGGTATTTATTAACTTAATTAATGATTTAGCTAATCTAGATACTTATAACTATGAATTAGATTATGTAGTAATGTTAGCTAAAGCATTTGTTAATAAAAAGATTACATTTAAAAAAGAAAAAGCAAATTTAAAATATAGTTTTAATACAAGTGAATACAAAAAAAAGATTTATAATGAAAGTGTAAAAATATATACTGAAGATAAACAAATTAAAAACTTAGAAGATTGTTCGGAATTAACAATGTTTTTAAAAGAAAAAGTAGCAATTACTATGAATAGTAAAGAGTTTTATATTAAAAATGATTAAACTAAAATATTATGATGGAAGTAATTACATCATCTATGATGATGTTAATTACACTAATAATATTATTAGTTATACAGATAATGATAATAATCTAAATACTATTATGGTAATTGAAGATGATGTAGTTGTAACTAAAAGTGGAGTAATTAATTACAAAATAGTTCATGCTAAAGATCAAGAATTTAACACTAATATTATTATTAATTTAGATAATAATACTAGTAGTATTAATACTAATATTAAAACTAATGAAGTTAATATTAGTGATAATAAAATAGAAATTAAATTTATAAAAGATAATGAAGAAATTATTAATTCATGGGAGATTTTTTATGAAGATTGATAATATAGAAATTATAATTAAAGAAAATATTAGTGATGTTATTAATGATAAATTTAAGTTGGAAGAAGAAGTTAATGTTGAAATTGAAAAACCAAAAGATATAGTTAATGGTAATTTATCAACAAATATAGCGTTAAAATTAGCTAAACCACTTAAATCTAATCCAATGGAGATAGCTAGTAGTATTGTAAGTGGTTTAGATTTAAGTGGGATTACAGTAGAAATTAAAAATCCTGGTTTTATTAATTTCTACTTTGATAACGAACTTTATCAACAAATTGTTGATGAAGTGTTAAGTAAAGATGAATTTATATTTGATACGAATAATCATGCTTATTATAATGTTGAGTATGTAAGTGCTAATCCAACAGGTGATTTACACTTAGGTCATGCTCGTAATGCTGTATTTGGTGATACAATTTCTCGTCTACTTAGAAAAACAGGAAACAAAGTTGATGCAGAGTATTATATTAATGATGCTGGGGCTCAAATGAATAACCTAGGTTTATCAGTGCAATATTATTATTTACAAAATTTTGATATTGATATGGAATTTCCAATAGATGGATATCGAGGTCAAGAAATTCAAGATATTGCTAGTGATATTGTAAAAGAATTTGGTGATAGTAAGATTAATGAAGATATGGAATTCTTTAGAGAGTATGGGTATAAACGTAATTTAGAAGAAATTAAACGTATTATGAAATTACTTAATATTGAATTTGATATCTGGACTAGTGAAAGAGACTTACATAGTTTAAATAAAGTAGAAAATAACTTAAAAATTTTAGAACAAAAAGGGGATATCTTCTATAAAGATGATGCCATGTGGTTAGCTACATCAAAATACTTTGATGATAAAGACCGTGTACTTAAAAAAAGTGATGGAGCTTACACTTACTTTGCAAGTGATGTAGCTTACCACATTGATAAGTTTGATCGTGGATATTCTGATTTAATCGATGTATGGGGTGGAGATCACCACGGTTATATTAATCGTGTTAAATCAGCGATAGCTTCCCTTGGTTATGAAAGCGATAAGTTTGAAGTATTGACAATTCAAATGATTAATATTTTACAAAACTGTGAACGTGTTAAAATGTCTAAACGTAAAGGAACAAGTTTTACGATTAAGGATTTATTAAAAGAGATAGATGCTGATAGTCTACGTTATTTCTTTATTGCTAGAAGTTGTGATACACAAGTAGATTTTGATATTGAAGTAGCTAAAAAACAAAATAGTGATAATCCAATTTATTATATTCAATATGCTCATACACGTATTAATGCCTTGTTAAATAAAGCAAAAGAAATGGGAGTAGAACCTAATTTAAATCATAAAATTAGTGAATTTAGTGATTTGGAAAAAGAGATTTTAGCCTACATTAATACATATGGACAGATGATTATTAGTGCTAGTGAAAAACGTTTACCACACCTTGTTTGTAACTATTTATATGATTTAGCTAGTTTATATCATAAATATTATGAGCAAGAGAATGTATTAAGTAACAAAAATGGTCAAATTAATGATAAAATAAATATAGCGTTTGTAATAAAGAAAATCTTAAAAGATGGTTTAGCTACAATTGGAATTGAAGCTAAAGATAGTATGCAACGCAAATAAATTTAGGAGATATATGGAAAATATTGTTGATGTTGCTCTAAGATTAATTGATGAAAAGGGAACTGTAACAACAAAAGAAATTATTCGTAATTTAAAAGATAAAAATCTAAAAGAAATGAAACCAGAACATTTAGAAGCTAATGTAATTACAGATTTAAGTATTGATGGTCGTTTTTTATTAGTAAATAAAAAATGGGCACTTAAAGATAATTATACTATGGAACAAATTATTACAGAACAATATCGTTCACTAGATAGTATTAATTCTTTAGCTGATGAAGAAGATCTAGATGAAGAAACTACTACAGTAGTAGAAGATATTGCTACTGAAATCCAATTGGATGATGGAGATCAATTAGAAAATGAAGACGCTGTAGTTATAGAAAATATTGAAGAATATGATGAATAGTAAAGTTAATATTGTAATGTATCATCCTGAAATTCCACAAAACACAGGTAATGTAATGCGTACTTGTGTAGGAACTGATACAGTTCTTCACTTAATCAAACCTTATGGGTTTGATTTAAATAAGAGTGAAAAGATTTTTGGGCGTAGTAGTGCTAACTATGCACAATTAGTAGAATTAAGAGAATATGAAGATTGGGATGATTTTGTAAATAAAAATCCTAATACTAAAAATTATTGTTTTATTACGAGATATGGTTTAGATACATATAATCATGTTGATGCTAAAGAACTAACTAATAATAATCAAGAAATGTTTATTATCTTTGGTAGTGAAAGTAGTGGAATTGACAAAGAGATATTAGCACAATATAAAGACCAAACATATCGTATCCCCACATCAGCTAATGTACGATCACTAAATGTTAGTAATTGTGTGATGATGGTTTTATATGAAATGTTACGTCAACTAGATTATGAAGGTTTACTTACAAAAGAACCGCATAAAGTAGATTATTTAAAATAAGGAGATAAAATGGAGTCCAGCCTCATTTACATGGGTCTTGGTATAGTAATATTATTATTCTTATCAGGATTCATGTCTGCAACCGAAATGGCAATTACATCACTTAATCCAATCAGGATTAAGATGCATGCTGAAGATGGAAATAAAAAAGCAAAGAAAGTATTAAAATTATTAGATAATTATAATTTAACGATAACGAGCATAGTAGTGGGTAATAATATTGTTAATATTTTATTACCCACTATTGCTACGTTATTTTTTACTAAATTAATAGCTGATCCAATGGTCGCTGTTTTCTTTTCAACAACAATTATGACTATAATTGTTATTATGTTTGGAGAGATTATTCCTAAAATTTATGGTAATCAAGAACAAGAAAGACTTATTTATCGTATTGTAAACATTCTTGATTTAATGATAAAAGTATTATATATTTTAACTAAGTTTTTCTTGGTAGTTACAAACTTTGTTGAAAAAAAATTCTTCCCGAAAGATGATTTAGATACAGTTTTAGTTGAAGATGAAATTTTAACTAAAATTGAAGAAGGTGTGGAAGAAGGAAGTCTAGAAGAAAGTGAAAAAGAATTAATTAGAAATGCTGTAGAGTTTAATGATATTAGAGTTGAAGAAATACTACAACCTAAAAATAAAATATTTATGATTAATGTAGATACACCTAATGATGAAATCATTAGGTTAATGGATGAACAACGTTATAGTCGTATTCCAGTTTATGAACATGATACTGATAATATTATTGGTATTTTAAATGAACGTGATTTCTTAACTGATTATGTTGATAATCACAATTTAGATATTAGAGATATTTTACGTGAAGTTACTTTTATTCCTGAAACAATGCGTATATCTTTATTATTACCACAACTACAAAAAGATCGTAGTCATCTTGCTATGGTAGTAGATGAACATGGTACAATTCAAGGTTTAATTACAGTTGAAGATATTATTGAAGAACTTGTTGGTGAGATTTGGGATGAACACGATGATGTTGAAATAGCTATTAAACATGTTGATGATAGAACTTACATCGTTGACGGTAGTGTAGCAATCAATGAGTTTAATGATTACTTTGAAGATATTAATGAAGTAGCAATTGATTCAGAACAAGAAAATACAATTGCTGGTTATGTAATTGAGTTACTACAAAAACTACCACAAAGTGGTGATAAGATTAGTGATGAGTGCTATAACTTTGAAGTTCAAGCAATGGATAATAACCGTGTTGATAAAATTAAAGTAACACTAAAGGATGGTGATTGATATGTTTCTACCAATGTTAATTATGACCATCGTGTTACTGTTCTTTTCAGGAATTGCTTCAGTATTTGAAACATCCCTTACTGCAGTAAACCGTTTAAAGATTAGAGCGCAAGCTGAAAATGGTAATAAAAAAGCTAAAAAAATTATGAAGTTACTTGATAACTATGATTTAGTTATTACTAGTATTGTTATGTTTGATAACTTTATTAATATTATTTTACCGACAATGAGTTTATTATTCTTTATGTCGATAATTAATAATGAAGCAACAGCTTCAATGGTGTCAACAATGATTATGACTGTACTAGTTATTATTTGTGGAGAGATCGTACCAAAAATATTTGGTCGAACTCAATCAGAACGAGCACTATATGCATGTGTGACACCACTAAGTTTATTGGTTAGTGTTTTAAAACCAATAGCGATATTAATTACTAAGATTACTGATTTAATTAAAAAGTATGCATTCCCATCACATGTTGAAGAAGACGATTTTGATGATGAGATGATTACCATGATTAATGAAGAGCATGAACAAGGTAATTTAAAAACTAATCAAAAAGATTTGATTACTAAAGCAATTATCTTTAATGATAAAACAGTTGCTAATATTATGAAACCCAAAAATAAAGTAGTGATGATTAGTGATGAAGATTCAAATCAAGTTATTTATAAAACTATAGTTGATGCAAGATTTTCAAGATATCCAGTTTATCATGAAGATACTGATAATATTATTGGTATTTTAAATGAACGTGAATTCTTATCAGGCTTTGGTAAGGATCGAAATTTTGATAAAAATGAATCTGTATCTAAACCATACATAGTTCCTGATAGTATGAAAATATCCACATTACTCCCAAAAATGCAAAATTCTAAAAATCAATTAGCAGTAGTGGTTGATGAATATGGAGTAATGCAAGGGATAATTAGTGTTGAGGATATGATTGAAGAGCTAGTTGGTGAGATTTGGGATGAACATGATGATGTGGTTAAAAAAATTAGAAGAATTAGACCAAATCAATATTTAGTTGAAAGTGATGTATTACTTAGTGACTTAAATGATATTATTAAAATTGATTATGATGAAGATATTACTATTGCAAAATATATTTTAGATAAATTAGAACGTATACCTGAAATTGATGATGTGATAGAAGAAGATAATTATCAACTTATTGTTAAAACAATAGTTGATAATAGTATTGAACAAGTACTAATTAATATCTTATATGTTGATTTTGAAATTTGATAAAATATATATGTAAATAGGAGTAATTATGTATAAGAATATATTAGTTGCAGTAGATTTAGAAAAAGATAATACTAGTGTGATTAATAAAGCAGTCAGTATTGCTAAAATTAGTAATGCTAAGATCAATGTGGTATATGTATCACAGATGGTAGTAATTGATTCAACAATTGATTTGGGTGCTAGTGTCATTACTCCAGGAGATAATGAAACTAGTCACAAACAATTACAATCAATTGTTGAAAGTATAAAAGAACAAGGAATTGAAGCTAGTGGTAGTGTTAAGAGTGGTCTAAAAATCGCTAACACTGTAGTTGATGATTTATATGAAGAACTAAATTATGATTTAGTTGTATGTGGATCAAATAATAAAACTGAATTTAGTGAAATCTTTTTAGGTAGTGTATCAGCAAAAATTGCAGATAAAGCTAAAACAGATGTGTTTATTGTAAAATCATAATATGAGTAAAAAGAAAAAGAATTGGAAGTTATGGAATTTATTTTGGGCTTTTGTTAGAAAACATAAAAAAGATTATCGTTATTTTAAAAAGACTCAAGATATAGATTATTTATTTGATGTTGCTAATGATTTTTGTAGTGATTTAACTAAACACTATGATATTAAAATAAATGTAACTTATGAAGATGAAAGTTTTAGAGATAAACAAGTATTATTTGTTAGTAATCATCAAAGCATGTTTGATCCTTTATTTGTATTTCAATATATAAATCATCCTTGTGGATTTTTTATCGCTAGTGAATTTGAAAATCTTAAAAAAATTAAAATTATAGGTAATGTGATTGATGCTAGTAAATGTATTTATATTCATCGCAATGATATTAGAAAGACAGCGTTAGAAATTAAAAAAGCTAGTGATTATGTTAAAACTTCTAATACTAGTTATTTGGTCTTTCCAGAAGGAAGGATTAAATCAGAACAAGATTTAGGTGATAAGAAATGTGGTGATTTCTTATCGGGTGCCTTTAAGATTGCTAAAAATAATGGATTATTAATTGTACCAATAACAATTATGGATTCTGAAAAAATCCATAATACTACCAACTACATGGATATGTTAGAACCAGGTGTGGTTAATATTCATTTTCACAAACCACTTACTAAGGAGGATTATGTAGGTTTAAACACACAACAAATTGCAACTAGAGTTCAAGAAATAGTTTCATCAAAATTGTAGGAGGTTAATATGAGTAGCGTTATGATATTTTGGATAACACTAATTATACTAGGAATTATTGTTGAATTAATTACAGTAGATTTAATTGCAATATTCTTTAGTATTGGAGCAATAATTGCATTAGTTATGAATAACTATAATCTACCTTTTTATATGCAATGTATTGTACTCACAATTGTAGTAGTAATTGGTGTTACGTTAACTAGACCAGTTGCTAGAAAATTACAAGGTAAAAAAATAGATAGAACAAACAGTGATCGAATTATTGGTCAACAAGGAATTGTTATTAAAGAAATCAATGGGATCGACTTTGGTCAAGTCAAAGTTGATCAAGAAATTTGGAGTGCAATAAGTGTTAATAACACTCCAATTAAAGAAGGAAGTAATGTCGAAGTAGTTGACATTACAGGAGTAAAAGTAAAAGTAAAGGAGATATAATATGTCAGGTTTATTATTAGTATTATTTATTTTAATTGCTATTATTTTAATAGCTGTAATAATGATGGTTAAAATCGTTCCACAAGCACATGTTTATGTAGTAGAACGATTAGGTAAATATTATGCAACATATACAGTAGGGGTACATTTTATTTTGCCATTTATTGATCGTGTTGCACGTAAAATTAGTTTAAAAGAACAAGTGGTAGATTTTGAACCACAAACTGTAATTACAAAAGATAACGTATCAATGATGATTGATACAGTAATTTATTTAGAAATTACTGACCCTAAAGCTTATTGTTATGGAAGTGAAAATCCATACATGGCAATTGATAAATTAACAGCAACAACATTAAGAAATATTATTGGTGCTATGGAATTAGATGAAACATTAACAAGTCGTGATCGTATTAATAGCCAAATGCGTCAAATCTTAGATGAAGCTACAGACAAATGGGGTGTTAGAATTAACCGTGTGGAATTAAAAAACATTATTCCGCCACGTGATATTCAAGATACTATGGAAAAACAAATGCGTGCTGAACGTGAACGTCGTGAAGCTATCCTTCAAGCACAAGGGGAAAAAGAAGCTCAAATTGCTAGAGCTGAAGGAGAAAAACAATCTCTTATTGCTAGAGCTGAAGGGGAGAAACAATCTCGTATTGCATTAGCAGAAGCAGAAAAAGCTGCTAGTATTGCAAGAGCTCAAGGGGAAGCTGAAGCTGTACGTTTAGTTTCACAAGCTCGAGCTGAAGCAATTCAAAAAATTAATGAATCACACCCTAGTGAAGCTTACTTACGTTTAGAAGGATATACTGCTTTAACTGAAATTGGAAACAGTGATAGTAGTAAAGTTATTATTCCAGCAGAAATGGGAAGTCTTGCTTCGTTAGTTACAGGGTTTAGTGAAATTGCTAAAGATTCTAAAAAACAAAATTAGTTAAACTAAAAGCACACTATAGTGTGCTTTTTATAAAGGTAATTTATGAAGAAAAATAAGCTAGTTCAAACATTGTTAATTTCGTTACTGATGATAACATCAATGTTTTTAATTTTTGAAGTGTTATACCAAAATTATTTTCAAATGCCAGAGGTAGAAAAAGTTGAAGAAGCTGTTGTTGAAGAGGAAAATCAAGAACAAGAGCCCCAATCAGTTGAAATAGAAAAAGTTCCTCACCAACAAGTTCGACAAGAAACGCCAAATCCACCAACACAAAAAGATAACGAACCATTTTATGTTAATGGTATTTTAGTGGTTAATAAACAATACGCTCTACCTGCTAGCTTTGCACCTGGAGAAAATCCAGAAGCAAAACAGCAGTTATTAAAATTAATTGCTGATGCTCAAGCACAAGGAATGAATATCAGCAATAATTATAGTGGATATAGAACATACCAATATCAAGAAAGCTTATATAATGGTTATATTCAAACTCATGGTGAAGCAGAAGCTAATCGTTTTTCGGCTAAACCGGGACACTCAGAGCATCAAACAGGTTTAGCTTTTGATTTAATTGATTGGCAAGGTAATTTAGTAGAAAGTCCTGCTGAAAGTCAATGGATACTAAATAATTGTGCTAAGTATGGATTTATTCTGCGTTATCCATCCGGTAAAGAAAACGTTACTGGATATCAACACGAACAATGGCACTTACGTTATGTTGGTGTTGATATAGCAACACAAATTATGAATCAAGGAATAACACTAGAAGAATATTTAGGGTTAGCGTAAATCACTAAGTATATCATCATAATTAAAATTATGTTGATATACTTTTTTTATACTCATAGGTTTACTAGTTAAAGTAATAATAGTATTAGATAAATTGATTGCTTCATTAATATCATGAGTATTGATTAAGATGATTTTATTAAACTCTTGGTTAAGAGTTTTAATAAAATCATAGAAATACTCTTTATTAATCATATCGATTTGATTAAATGGTTCATCAAGTAAAATAATATTACTGGGATTTAAAAATGTCATTAATAAATTAATTCTACGTTTTGTTCCTCCACTTAGTTCATGAGGAAACATTTTCTTGTATGCAATTAATTTATATTTTTCTAAATAACTATCTATATCAATATTAGTTTCCTTTAATTTATTAATCAAGTTGATATTATCATAAACATTAAGCCAAGGAAGTAGTATACTTTCTTGACTTAAATAACTAATATCACCTTGATATTTAATAGAACTATCTTTATTGATAATACAATTAAATAAACTAGTTTTACCACAACCAGAAGGTCCAATTAAACATGTGATTCCTTGGTTGAAAGTAAAACTAAAGTTATTTATAATAACTTTATCATCATAACATAAATTAAGATTATGGATTGCTAACGTATTCATTTGTATATCCTTGGTTATTGTATTCTGTGATGATTTCATTTTCTTTACAAAACTTAATGAAATCATTCCATATTTGTGGATCCTGATATCCGGTATCTGAAATATATGGTGCATATACTTCTAGACTTTGTTTGATTAATTCCTTGTTATCTTGAGGATTATGTTTCATATAGATATCTACTGCTTGATCAATATTATTTTTAGCATAAACATATCCTTTGTTAGTAGCCTTAACAAACTCATTAGTTTTAGGATGAATGTTTTGTGTGTTATTAATTAATACTGGAGTAAAGTAATTAAGGTTTAGGGAAGTTAATGGAATATAGTTATAATTAATTCCGGCAAATTGTGCTTCAATATTACCCCACCCTTCATAGCTCCAGAAAATATCACATTTATTACTTACATCAGTGGCAAAGGTTAAATCGGTATTAACGATGTTGATACTGTTAGGATCAACACCATTAACCTTCATTAAACCTTTTAATATTTTTTCTTCGCTTTCATCACCCCATCCACAGTATGTTTTATTACTAAAGTCAGTAATGGAAGTTATGTTCTTATTTTTTTGTGAGATGAAACCACTTAAGTTTTGATTATATAGAGTATAGATAGAACTAATGTGGTGATCATTTTGATTAGCAATCAAGACTGATTCAGAATAGCTGTATCCAAAATCAGCTTGATTGGTATTAACTAATGTTTCAACACTAACACTAGAGGAGTTAATTAGTTCAACATTAATACCTACTTCATCATAATATCCTAATTCTTTAGCTACATATACACCAATGTAGTTAGTATTAGGTGTATAGTCTAGTGCTAATTTTATTTTGTTTTCATCGTTTTTATTATAGTCACAACCACTAATAAAAACGATGATAAGTAAAAATAATAATTTAATTTTTTCCATACTTGCTCCTATTATAAAGTATGTTGTTTAAATAAAATAATGTTAATGATGTTAATATTACAATTATACACACACTAAAACTAAGATCTATTTGGAAGTTACTAATACTTCTTTTTAAAACTAATCCTAATCCTTTTTGTCCAATTAAGTATTGACTAGTTATAGTATTGCTCATTGCATAAGTAGTTACTAACATCATTCCTTGATGTAGTGCTTTAAAACTATATGGTATTTTTAATAAACTATATAGTTTAAATTTAGAGTCAGTTAAAGTTTTAAACCATAAAATAGTATTACTATTAATGGATTTAAAACTTTTAGTAATTAATGTAATAAGGGGAAAAGAAGATATAATTACATTAAAGAAAATAATATTAGTAATACTAAATCCAAAGATAGTAATAGTAATAGGGATAATTATAATTGCGGGAATAATTTGTAAGATGCTAATAATCTTATAAATTATTATTCCCCAAGTATAATTATCAATAATTATACTAATAACATAACTAGCTATTATGGTAAGGATAATACAGATAATAGTAATTAATAATGTGTTAATAGTATTAGTAAGTAGATAATACCAATTACTTATTATAGCTTCTATTATCATTAAAGGTGTAGGTATAATAGTTGTGTAATTAGTAAATATTAAACCAATAATTTGCCAGATAATAAAAAAAGTGACAATTACTAGTGTCATTGTTTTTTTATTCATACAACTCCTAATAATGTCACAATAATATATATATGTCTCCTTACGCTAGTATTAACTAGATCAAGTAAACGGTATTTCTCAACCACTATAAGTAGTACCCGTGACATTACATAAATATTATACCATAGATAAAAAATGGTATAATATTTATATAATTATATTTAGGAGGAAACATGAATTATATAAATGAAATAAATAATCAAAATATTGATCCAAATAATAATATTAATTTAAATAATAAATACAATCAAAATACCAAAAAGGGAATTATTATAACTAAAACAAAAATATGTATATTTATATTATTAACAATATTAATATCTTTTTGTATTGGTATAGGTACTTACTTTGTTATTTATAATTTGAGTAATCAAGGAGTTGTAAAAAAAGATTTAAGTGGTAATTATTTATCTTCTGAAGAAGTAATTAAAGATTGTGCCCAAAGTATTGTAGTAATTGAGACTACCACACCATTAGGTGAAGGTGCAGGTAGTGGTGTTATAGTTACAAAAGATGGGTATATTCTTACCAATCAACACGTAATCGATCAAGCTAAGACAGTTAAAGTAACTTCTCAAGATGGAACTAGTTATGATGCTCAAGTAATTGAAGAAAATGCTCGTAAGGATTTAGCATTAATTAAAATTAATCCTAAAACTAAAAATGAATTACAACCTGCAACACTAGGTAATCCTAATGATGTAGAGATTGGTGAGACGGCAATCGTAATTGGTAACCCACTTGGGTTAGGAATTAGTGCTTCACAAGGAATCATTTCAGCAACGGGTAGAAATGTTGATTCTCAAATGGAATACTTTCAAATTGATGCTGCTGTAAATCCCGGGAATTCTGGTGGAGGATTATTTAATTTTAAAGGTGAATTAATTGGAATAGTAAATATGAAGTTAGCTGGCGAATCAATAGATGGAATAGGATTTGCTATACCTTTAGATGAAGCAACTAAATATTTAGAAAAAGCAAATGCGGATATTAGTGGTTTAACTAAGGAAGAAGGAGAAGAAGAAACAACACAAGAAACTAAATAATAAAAGATACTATTAATTGTAAGGTGCCCCATTTTCCAGACAGGAAAAGGGGCACTTTACATAATAAAGTATTTCTTTTCTTGATCTTATCGCTTTAGTGATAGAGATCAAACGAAAGATTAAATAGCGACTTACGAATTTTATAAGAAAAGTATCAATTTTCAACCTGTAGACGATAATGTATTACAAAGAAAAGTTAACAAAATTAATTCTATGTCTCGTTTGAAATTTAATGGAATGGATGCAATAAAAAAAGAAAGACACTTAGCATGTTAATGACAGATTAAATCATCAGATAATAACACGCTAAGTGTTTACTTGACTTTCAAACTAAAAAATATTTCTAAATTTTTTGAGGTATTAAGTCAAACCTAAAATATTATACTTTACTCCAAATTAATTTATATGCACAAAATTTTAATGTTTTTTATAATAAGTTTCAAAAATATATAACCAAGGTTAAAAATTATTACTGCTACTACACAATATTTGATATAATATTTATATGAAGTAGTAAAATATATATAGATTTAAACAAAAAGGAGAAGAATGAGAGATAGTTTGAGAAAGTATTTATCAATTACTTTGTTATTAGTCTTAATGGCTAGTGTATTACCTATTGGTAATATTTATGCTAACGAAGTAGAAACATTAAGCGAAAACAAAGTTGATAATTTAAGTAAAGAAAATGTTGAACCATCTAAAAAAGTATTAGTTTTAAATGGTGATACAACATTTAGCGAAGAAATGATAAAAGAACAATTAGAAGTCGACGATAATATTACAGTAGATAGTGCTGAAATTTTAAAAATAAATGAAGCACCAACCGATGCAATTTATACACTTCCTGTTGTAATAAATGGAAGCACGGAAGAGTTAAAAGTGATTAAAAATGGTGGAAACTTTAGTATTACAAATACTAATGCCATCTTTGCTAGAGATGTTTATATTCCAACATACGAAAAAGAATTAAGTAACGATATAATTAGAAGTTACTCTAGTTTATTAGCAATAGATTTAATTACTGGAGAAGATATTACTCAAAATGTAAATATAAATATTGAAGAAAATAATGTTACTTTTACATTAGGTGATAATTCCGTAACAAAATCAATTGTAAATGAAATTGGTCAACAAGCAAGAAGTCAAATTGTTGATTTTAATAATGCAAATTCGATTGCTGCTACTAATCCCACAGGAGCTGTAGATACCGCTAGAAACAATGTAAACACATTAAAAACTAGCGCGACAAGAACAGTAGATGTGAGTTCGTGGAACGAAATGATAAAAGCAATTTCAGGTGTAAAACAAGGAGAAGTATTATTAATTAATCTAGTTAATGATTTTGAAATAACAAATGAATTTGTATATGCTTATGTGAATGCAGAAATTATTATTAACGGTAATAATCATACAATCAATTTGAATGGTAAAAATGCAAGTTTAGGAGATGGTGATGGTATAATCAAAATAGGAGGTCAACTTCAATTAACAGTATCATCGTTAAATTTAAAAGGTAAGTTACCAAAAGATGCGGTAAAAAATAACACTGCTGCTGATTACGTAAGTAGTCTTTCTGGATCAAGTGATTATGATTTAAGCGGGAATTGTACTTTATTCACGTCTATTAGTTCTTCTGTTATGAATTTTATAGATGTTAATGTAAACGATGTTTGTGCGTATGATGGGGGATTTAACCTATTCTCGCAAACGTATGATACTTCCACTCAAAATTTTTACAATGTTCGAGGAGATAATTTATACGGTCGTAGTCATTGGGGAATGTTTGCAGGATTTTCAGCTGGGAACAATAAAAATAACTTTACAGAATTCTATGCAACAAATATAATTGGAGATTTACACTCTGGACCATTATCGTTATGGGAAACAGGATATCAACAAGCTATTAATTTATATTCTGGTGAAATTACAAATAATATTATATTCGAATTTCCAAATACAGGGTATAATATTACAACAGAACCATTCGCTGATAACATAGATAGATCTGCTGAGGGATTAGGTTATAGTGTTTACCCTAATTTTAAAATACACGACAACTGGGTATCTGCTAGTACTTTAGCAGAATATGCATACCCGACTGTTCAAGGTATAAAATATCAAAAAAGTAGACCTGCAAATATGAGCGTAATAGATCAATATGATGTAAGTTTACAAAATTCAAATAATGTATTAAAGACAGCGAGTGCGTATAAATTATATAATATGACGCCAGATGCAAATCTTTGGTTATCAAGCGAAGAAGCATTAGATGTTGATGAGTTGTGGACAAACAATGCTATATATAAAAATACAATAAGCAAATATGGTGGTATTCCAATAGCTGAATTAAAATATACTGACCCTGTTTTAGAAGCAAAATATGCAAATAATGGAGTAGCTGAAGGTATCCATGGTGATTGGAGTGTAAAAAATCAAAAAGGGAACAAACCTATAAGTTCTACTGGTAACTTTGGATTGATTGAAAAACAAATTAATGGTAAAAATTATGTTTTATTAGTAAAATCAATTACTAATGTGAATGTGAAGGTAGTTCAAAATGGAGTTGAAATTGAATCAGGTAAATATAATTATACAACATCAATTCCAAATGGAGGTATAACTACTGACTTCACAATACCATCAATTTCTGACAAACAGGTTGTTTCTGTAACAGTTAAAAGTAATGTAAGTACTTCAGGTGTAGGTCAGGTAGGTACTCCTCAAATTACCCCAGCTACATTTGTTGGTAACGAAACTTCATTTGCGTTAACAAATAATAATGAACAAATAGAAAATGGAATATATTCAATGGAAATTGAAATTGAATATAAAGATATTGCAAAATATGAAGTATTAGCAAATGATGCATTAGCAACATCTTCAGAAGCTCAAGCTGCTGCTAGTAATATTAATAACAAATTAATTGAATGGATGAAAGCTAATGTTAAAGATCTTAAGGCAAATACTAATTTAGATGATCCAAGTAAAATAGTTGTTGATTCAGCTAACATTAATGATATTAAAGCTGGTACACCAGGAACTTATGATGTTACATTTAAATTTGTGGATGATCAAACAGTGAGTAAAACTGTTAAATTAACAATTGTAGATGATAGTTATGTTGTTGATCAAGATCGCCAAAAAGCATATGCTTTAACTGTGAAAAATCACATGATTAGTGAAACAGAATCAAAAACATATGCAAACCAAAATTTAATTGACAATATGGTTGTTAGTGCAACAATGATTAATGTAACAGATCCACAAAATCCAGTGGATGTAAAAAATGAAGTAAGTGTAAAATCGCCTATGATTAATGCAATTAATACAGGTGGGGTAACAATCCATAATGTTATATTCCAAGTTCCAGCAACTGGTATTAAAACAGCGGATGCAAAATTAACAGTTAGACCTAATGATTCAATTCCAACAGATGATCAAAAAGGTTACATTTTTGCTCAAGATGCTGAAATTAATAATAAAAATAAACCTACTACATTAAATGATTTAAAATCAGTAATGCAAGTTTCGGCAAAATACGATGGTGTAGATATGACTAGTAATGTAACTGCTAGTTCACCAAACGAAACTGATATCTTAGCTGGTACAGTTGGTAGTTATGAAGTAACATGGACATTAGCAGCAAATGGTCAAACTAAAACAGTAACTAAAATGTTAACAATAGTTGATGATAATACTACATGTGATGAAGCTTTAGGTATATGTATTACTGCTAATAATTTTAGTATTAATGCGTCTCAAACTCAATCTTATAATAGAGATAGTGCGATTACTGAATCTGGAGTTATAGCTTGGAATAAAGTAGATGGAAGCAAAATTCCAGCTGCAAATATACTAGTAGACCAACAAGGAATTACAAATATAAGTAATCAAAACGTCAATCCAATTGGTCGAGTTGAAAACCAAATGTTTAGTGTAACTTCATCTAAGGGCTCTGTTTCTACAACAGTAGAAGTAACAATCATTGATGATACATTAAAAGCAGAAATTAATGGTATAAACGCATTTGTTACTAAAGACGGTGCTAAGAATATTGCTACAGATGAATTAATAAAACAATACATGGAAGTTTCTGCGGTTAATCTAGATGGAAATGTTGATATAACAAAAAATGTAATTGTTGAATATCAACAAGGAGATTTAGATAATATAAAAGGTGGTGTAATTGGTGATTACCAAATTACATTTAAGGTAATTGATCCAAAAACAGGAGCTATAAGTGCTACTAAAACATTAGGGTTACATGTTGTAGAAAATGAATACACAGTAAGTACAGATAAACAATTGATTTATGAGGCACATAACTTGATGATGAGTGTTTCTGAAGCACAAAAATTCAAAAAAGGTAACTCCTATAATATGGTTCAGTTAGCGGATAAATTTGAAATAAAATCAAAATTTATAGATAAAACAGGTGCTGTGTTAAATACTTGGGGGGCTGATAACGGAAACCAAACAGATAATGGTCGTCCTAAGGATCCAAATGATGCAGTAGTAGCTATAGATGCAGTATATTATGATAATTTTGCAAAAAATAATGATGATGATCGTGTTGCCTTAAGTCCGTGGCAAATTAGATTTATAATTAAAACGCATAATATTAATGTACAAGGTCCAGGACGTGGAACAGAATTTAAACCATTATTAACAATTAGACCGGATTCATCATCGCCAACTGTTGATAATAAAGCATATATAGATGCTAAAGATGTAACAATTAATAAAGATGATGCAGGTGTTCAATTACCAAATAATATAGATGATTTAAAAACAATAATGCAAATGGTTGCAAAAGATGATGCAGGTAATGACAAATCAAATGAAGCAAAAGTTTCTTTGGTAAATCAAAATCAAGAAGCAGATTTATTTGCTCATGAAGTTGGAACATATCAAGTTATTTTCAAATTAGATGTTGGGGCTAGTGTTATTAGAACACTTACAATTATTGACAATAACACTACATGTGATGAAGTTTCAGGTGTATGTATTGCAGCCCAAGATTTTGATATTGAGTTAACTAAAATTATTACAAACCCTACAATAACGGAAAATGAAATTAAAACTTTAGCACAAGTAAAAGCTTGGAGTATGATAGATGGAAGTGATAGATATGATGATGTTGTACTAGATCCTAATGATTATGCAACTATTACTTCTCAAACTACAACAGGAATAGTATCAGGTGTTACATTTAGCGTTCCAAGTACTAGTGCAACTAAAGATGTTACTGCTACAATTGTAGATAACGCTAATTATACAATTAATGCAGACAATTTTGCAGTAAGTGTAAAAGATGCACCAAGTTTAACATCTGATTTGGTTAAATTACCGGATAATGCTAATGTAAGCGTATCTCCTGTTGGTCAGGTTGCTGATGTAACTGTGGATTCAGCTCAACTAAAAGCAATTCAAAATGCAGTAGTTGGTCAATACCCATTAACTTTAACTTATAAAGGTGTTACAAAAGAAATTAAAGTAACTGTATATGATGATAATACAAATACTGATAATGATGCTGATAAAGATCAAGCACAAATCTTCTTAACAGCAGATAGTCAAGTTAAATTAAGAACTAATAATAGTAAAAATAACCCAACATTAACAACTGTTGCTGACTTTAATAAAGATAAAGTAGCAGGAACTAATGCAAAAGCTTGGTTACTTGATGGAACAGCGGCTACTGTACAAGAAGCTAGTGGTAGTCAAACAGTATTAGACCAACCAGGATTATACGTTGTTAAATTAAAAGGTACTAACAATGCAGGTTTAGAAACAAGCGTTAAAGAAGTTTTAGTAAGTGTAGTAGATGATAATACAAATTGTAATGATGAAGTATGTATTAGTGCTCAACCAATTGAAATCTTATTATCAGAAGCAAGTATTTATGATGAAGCAATGGCTAAAGATCGTGCTCAACCAATTAAAGCATGGTATGTAAATAAAGCTGATGCAATTACTCAAGACCAAATTAAAGCTGATGCTAGTGACATTGCAATTGTTAATAAACAAACAACAGGAACTGTACTTTCTGGTGGGCAAAAATTCCAAGTGAATGGTGCTAAACCATTAACAAATGGAGTTGATGTAACCATTACAGAAGATAAAGCAGGAAGTTTTACAATTACTGGTAACAATTTAAAATACCACCAAGATGATGCTAAAGCGTTAACTGATGCACAAATTAAAGATGATGGTATTGTAAGTATTGTTAATGCAAATGGAGTTGATGTAACAAATGTAATGCTTGCTAAAGTTAGTGTTGATCAAGCGCAATTTGCAACAATTAAAAATGGTACTTTAGGTACACATGATCTTAAATTTACTCTTAATGGTAGTGAAGCTACAATTAAAGTAACAGTATATAATAATGATACTACTACAGATGTACCAGGAGATCCTGATGCAAGTAGTGTGTTCTTAAATACTGATAAATACATTGAACTTGGAACTAACAGTGCTGCTGCACAATTAGGTTTACCAAGTGTAGATGAATTTAATAAAAATATGAAAGATAAATTAAACATTGTAGCAACTCACTCAGATGGATTAGATGTTACTGTAACTATTACACCTAATAGTATTGCTAATACAGCTGGAAGCTACAAATTAAGAGTAAGTGCTCAAGCAACTGATGGGACAACAGCAGGACCTGTTGAAGTTGTAGTGTTAGTTAAAGATGAAAATACAATCTGTGATGGAAATGTTTGTTTAACAGCACAAAACTTTAACGTAAGTTTGGCAGAAATTGTTGCAGGAAGTGTAAATGAAGCTAAAGTTAAACAATTAGCACAAGTTAAAGGTTTTGATAAACAAGGTAATGATCGTACTGCTGATGTAAAATTAGATGCAGTTGATTTAGCAAACATTAATGCTCAAAATAAAGCAGGTGTTGTAAATGATGTAACATTTACATTAGGAACAGCAACAAAAGATGTAACTGCAACAATTTTAGATGATGTTCAATACACAATTAATGCTCAAGACTTTGCTGTAAGTGTAAGAGGTGCTCAAAGTTTAGATAGTAGTTTAGTTAAACATCAAGACTTTGCTAATGTAAGCTTATCACCAACAGGAAATGTTGATGATGTGCAAGTTGACAAAGGTCAATTAGCAATGATTACAAATGGAGTTGTTGGTAAATACCCATTAACATTTACTTACAAAGGTAGTACTAAAACAATTAATGTAACTGTATATGATGATGATACTACAGTAGAACCTGGTAAACCTGGAAATGAAAGTGGAATCTTCTTAATTTCTGATACCAAAGTAGAATTAGGAGTTAATAAAGATGCGCAAGCTTTAGGATTAACATCTGTAGATACATTCAACCAAGATGTTGTTAGTGCAACAAATGCTAAATCTTGGTTAAGAGATGGTACTAATGCTACAGTTAGTGTTGTTGACAATCCAGTAGTTGATAAACCAGGTCGTTATGTTGTTAAATTAAAAGGTACTAACAATGCTGGATTAGAAACAGATATTCGTGAAGTAACAGTTATTGTAAAAGATAAAAACACTACTTGTAATGATGAAGTATGTATAAGTGCTCAACCAATTAACTTGTTATTATCAGAAGTAAGTGGTTATGATGAAGCAATGGCTAAAGACCGTGCAAAACCAATTCAAGCTTGGTATGTTGATAAAGCGGATCAAATTGCTATAGATCAAATTAAAGCTAACACTAATGATATTAAAATAGTTAATGGTCAAAAAGTTGCTACTACATTAAAAGGTGGGCAAAGATTCTATGTTGCTGGTGCTAAAGAATTAACAACAGGAGTTGAAGTAATTATTACTGAAGATGCTATTGGAAGTTTTGTAATTAGTGCAAGTAACAACATTGTATTAAGTAGTGATGAAGCTAAAAAAGCTACAAGTGAACAATTAAGAGATAAAGCGGGAATTACTATTACTAATGCTAATGGTGTTGATGTGACTGCTACAATGATTGATCAAGTTGTAGCAAACGCTAGTCAATTAACTGATATCAATACAGGTGTAGCTAAAGCATACCCTCTTAAAT